>NZ_KV786576.1:0-6899 GCF_001806955.1 Burkholderia sp. HMSC10F09 | reverse complement strand
AGCGCGCCGCGTGCGAGCCACGGCCGCACCGGCACCACCGTCGCGCCCGCCGCCGCAAATGCCGCGGCCGCACGCTCGATCGCCGCGCGCACCTCGGCCGCAACCTGCACGCCGTTGCCCGGATCGATCCACAGACCGATGCGCAGCCCTTTCGCGTCACGCTCGAGATTCAGCCAGTCGATCGGCTGATACGGCAGGCTCATGTGATCGCGCGCATCGGGCAACGCGATCGTCTGCATCGCGAGCGCCGCGTCCTGCACCGTTCGCGTCAGCGGCCCCGTCACGCGGCCCGGATACGGCTGATCGACCGGCACGCGGCCGAAGCTGGGCTTGAACCCGAACACGCCGCAGAACGCGGCCGGAATGCGCACCGAGCCGCCGATGTCTGAACCGAGATGCAGCGGCCCGTAGCCGGCCGCCGCGGCCGCGCCGGCCCCCGAACTCGAGCCGCCCGTATTGCGGCTCGGATCCCACGGATTGCGCGTCAGCGGATGAAAGCTCGACGCCGCGGCGCCGATCAGCCCGAAATCCGGCATCGTCGTCTTGCCGACGAATACCGCGCCCGCCTCGCGCAACCGTGCCGCCGGCGGCGCATCGTCGGCAGCCGGCGTCAGTTCCGTCGCCGCGCAGCCGAGCGGCACCGGCACGCCGCGCGTCGCGATGTTTTCCTTGATCGTGACCGGCACGCCGTCGAGCGGACCGGCCGGTTCGCCGCGCAGCCAGCGCGCTTCCGAGGCGCGCGCCATCGCGAGTGCGCCGTCGGGATCGAGCGCATAGGTCGCGCGGATCAGCGGCTCCCATTCGTCGATGCGCGCCAGCACGGCCTGCGTGACATCGACGGGCGACAGCGTCTTGCGGCGATAGCCGTCGACGAGCGTCGCGGCACTGAGTTCATGGAGCGGAGTGGTCGTCATGGGTTTTCGATGAACGCGCCGAACGGCGCTGTGACAGGAAACGTGCCGGTACCGACGGCGTCTGCGTGCGACGCGCTCATGCCGCGACGCGCGCTTGCTCGCGCACCGCTGCGTCGTGCGCGAACGCGGCGAGCCGCCGCTTCGAACGCGCCGGATCGAGCAGTACGACACCGAACGCGGCGGCGATGAGCAGCGCGATGCCGATCGATGCATAGACGACGCTGAATGCGCCGCTGTCGTGACCGAGGCCGCCCATCGCGTCCATCACCGCGCCGAGCAGAATGGGACCGAGTACGCCGGCCGTCGACGCGATCGATACCGAGACCGCGATCACGGTGCCGCGCTGCGACGCCGGCGTCATCTCGGCGACGATCTGCGGCCCGAATGCGTTCACCTGCATTACGAACGCGCCGCCGATCGTCAGCCATGCGACTTTCGCGGCCGGGCTCAGCCCCGTCAGCACCGCGAAATACGCGAGTGCGCCGACCATGCAGCAGCCGCTGCAGAACAGCCCGCGCGCGACGCGCGTCGACACGCCGCGCCCGAGCAGCGACTGCGACAGCGCATTGATGGCGAGGCCGACCGGCACCTGCACCGCGACCTGAAGCGCGAAGATCCAGCCCGTCGCCTTCGGCCCATAGCCGAGCACCGACGTCAGATAGACCGGCCCCCACGTGAGCCCGATGACGGCGATCAGCGCGGCGAGAAACCACTGCGCGGTCACGACGACGACCGTCCGGTCGAGCAGCAGACGACGATACGGGAGCGCACCGAGCACGTTCTCCGCCGCCGACGCCCGAGCCGCCGCATGCTCGCGCAAGTCGCCGCGCCCTTCTTCGCCCCACACGAGCCATATCGCGACCCAGACGAGCCCGACCACGCCGAGCGCGAGAAACGCCGCGCGCCACGAATAGTGCGCGACGATCGCGGTCAGCGCCGGCGCGGCGACGACGACGCCGATCGGCGCGCCGGTCTGCACGATCGACGTCGGCACGCTGCGCCTGTGATCGTCGAACCACTTGTACACCGCGTGCAGCGCGACCGGATACGCCGGCCCTTCGCCCGCGCCGAGCAGCACGCGGCAGACAAGCAGCGTGCCGAAGCCGACCGGCGTCGCCATCGGAAACTGCACCGCCGCCCAGACCGCCGCGAGCGCGAGCAGGATCCATTTCGTCTTCACGTAGCGTGTGAGCACGCCGCCCGCGACGCCGGCGATCGAATACAGCAGATAGAACGCGCTGCCGAGCAGACCGAACTGCGTCGGACTGAGCTGCAAGTCGCGCATCATCGGCAGCGCGACGAAGCCGAGCACCGACTTGTCCGCGTAGTTGATCATCATGAATACGAACAGCAGACCGACGATGTGCCAGCCCCGCTTCGCGTGCGAGTGTTCCGACATGGCTTCCCCCTGCTTGATCGACGCGCATTCGCGCATGCGTTTCAACACCGGTTCATCGGGTCCGCGAGCTCGCGGCAGGCGCGGCGTGATGCGCGCGCGGCGCGCGACGAAGCCGACGCCGTGCGTCGGTCACGGTTCCTTCGCTTGTCAGCTTGAGTGCGACGGCAGCGCGTGCACCGCTCAGGCGACGCGCTTCGGCGGATTGGCCGCTGCCTTCCGTGCGGCCAGATGCTCGATCAGGCCGGCCGTGAGCTTGTCGACGACGCTGTTGAAGATGCGCAGCTCGTCCGCAGGCAGCGCGCTCAGCATCATCTGCTCGAGCATGTTGCCGCGTTCGTAGGTGCGCTTCACGAGGTCTTCGCCGTCGGCGGTAAGAAACAGGTTGATCTGACGCGCATCCGCGCGGCCGACTTCGCGGCGCACGAAGCCGCGCTTGACCATTGCGCTGACGAGCTTCGACGCGTGGGTCTTTTCGAGCATCGTCAGTTCGATCAGGCGCGTCAGCGTCAGGCCCGGCTCGAGCGCGACGAGCCGCACGATGCGCAGATCGCGGATCGAGATGCCGAATTCGCTTTCGTAGACCTGCGTGCCGGCTTCCTTCGTCAGTTCGCTGAGCCGGTCGAGACGGAACGTCAGGTATTCGAGAATCGGATGGTCGGCCTTCCGCATGGGTCGCCTCGTCGGGCAGTGAGCATGCGATAGATTCTGTTCGCAATAGTTGAACGATTCAACTAAGAGGAAACACCTAGGAATGATCGGTCAACAGTCGCGCGGCCCTCTTTCTGGCGGCAAGCGCTTGGCTCTGCAGCCTCGAGCAACTGACCCGAACTATGCCGCGTCAGCGGTGCCAATTGCCGCGGAGATGGCTCCGAGAGCCTCGCGGCCGCGCCGGCACTGCGCCGACAACTTCACCGATCGTGTACGTGGCGCCAGCGGATGACACGACGCGTCCATCGCACATCGACATTCGGAACCACGCATCGCACGTGCATCAATCGTGAGCCGAAGCAATCCCATCGAGTTCGCGCATCGCATCGTCGGGCAACACGAGCGCACCCGCCGCGACGTTCTCGCGCAGATGCGCGACGGACGACGTTCCCGGAATCAGCAGGATGTTCGGCGCGCGGCGCAGCAGCCATGCGAGCGCCACCTGCATCGGTGTCGCGCCGAGCCGTGCGGCGATCGCATCCAGCGTCGACGATTGCAGCGGACTGAAGCCGCCGAGCGGAAAATACGGCACGTATGGAATACCGTCGCGGGCCAGCGCGTCGATCAATGCGTCGTCGTCGCGATGCGCGACGTTGTAGTGGTTCTGCACGCAGACGATCTCGCAGATCCGTCGCGCTTCGTCGATCTGCGCGGCGGTCACGTTGCTCAGCCCGATGTGCCGCACCAGCCCCTGCCGCTGCAGTTCGGCCAACGCGGACAGCGGCGCTTCGATCGAGCCTTCGGCCGGGCCGTGCGTGTCGAACATGATTCGCAGATTGACCACGTCGAGCACGTCGACGCGCAGATGGCGGAGGTTGTCGTGCACGGCCGATGCAAGCGCTTGCGCCGAGAATGCCGGCAGCCATGCGCCGTCCTCGCCGCGCTTCGCGCCGACTTTGGTCACGATCAGCAGATCGTCGCGATACGGATGCAAGGCATCGCGAATCAGCTGGTTGGTCACGTGCGGCCCGTAAAAATCGCTCGTATCGATGTGATCGACACCCAATGCAACGGCTTCGCGCAGCACCGCGAGCGCCGCCTCGCGATCTTTCGGCGGACCGAACACGCCGGGCCCCGCGAGCTGCATCGCACCGTAGCCGATGCGGTGCACGCGGCGACCTGCGAAAGAAAACGTGCCGGACTGATCGATGGCGGACATGGTCAAGCTCCTCTGACGACGATGAACGAGTGCCGCAGGTTACGCCACACTATGCTGCGCGATAATCCGTCACAATCTGCACGACCTGTACGAAAGGACGAACAATGCAAGCCGATCTGGGCGATCTGAACGCGTTCGTTGCCGTGGCGCGGGCGAAGGGTTTCCGCGAAGCGGCGAGAACGACGGGCACGAGCGCGTCCGGTCTTAGCGAGGCCGTGCGTCGGCTCGAGACGCAACTCGGCGTGCGGCTGCTTCATCGCACGACGCGCAGCGTGGCGCCGACCGAGGCCGGACAGCGGCTGCTCGCGCGGCTGAGGCCCGCGCTGAGCGAAGTCGAGGCCGCGCTCGACGTCGTCAACAGCTTCCGCGAGCGGCCGGCCGGCACGTTGAAGCTCAATGTTCCGCTCAGTGCGGCGCGGCTCGTGCTGCCGTCCGTCGTCCCGCGCTTTCTCGCGGCGTATCCGGAGATACGGCTCGAGCTCGTCGTTGAGGAAAACTTTGTCGACATTCTCGAAGTCGGCTGCGATGCGGGCATTCGCTACGACGAGCGCCTCGAGCAGGACATGATCGCGATCCCGATCGGGCCGCGTTCGCAGCGGTTCGCCACCGCCGCCGCACCCGATTATCTCGATCGGCGCGGCCGCCCGAATCACCCGAGCGAACTGCTCCATCACGCGTGCCTGCGTGGACGGTTTGCCAGCGGCTCGATGCCGCTGTGGGAGTTCGAGCGCGACGGCGAAGTGGTCCGCGTCGATCCATCCGGCCCGCTCGTCGTGCAGATCGGCGGTGCCGTCGATCTCGTCGTCGAGGCCGCGCGCTCGGGGCTCGGCATCGTGCATCTTTACGAGGAGTGGCTTCGTCCGCATCTCGACAGCGGTGCGCTCGAGCCCGTGCTCGAAGGCTGGTGGCGGCCGTTCTCCGGCCCGTATCTGTACTACCCGGGGCGACGTCTCGTCCCGGCGCCGTTGCGGGCGTTTATCGATTTCATCAAGGCAGAGGGCGAATAGGACGGCGTGGTGAGCGGGCAAGGTCGTCGTGCGGCGTTGGAACGAGTCGGTTCGATCGGCGGCAGGAGGATCGCCGCGGGTCGATATGGCGCGTCGCGGATTTTTCGCGGTCGCCACAATATTCGCGCGCCTGAAACGTCTTCGTAGACATGGATCGCCACCCACTTCGCGCACGATGACCGACCCCGACCGCGACATCACCGCGATAGTGATGCGAGAACGAGCGAGACTCGTGAATTTCATCCGGCGCCGCATCAGCAACCCGGACGATGCCGACGACATTCTGCAGGACGTCTTTCACGAGTTCGTGCAGGCTTATCGCCTTCCCGCGGCAATCGAACAGGCGAGCGCATGGCTGTTCCGCGCGGCGCGCAACCGCATCGTCGATCGGTTTCGAAAGAAGACGGAGCAACCGCTGTCCGACCTGCTCGACATCGACGACGACGCGAACGACGAATATCGCCTCGACCTTCCGCTCCCGACACACGACGCCGGCCCGGAAGCACTATACGCGCGCACGGTGTTGCTGAACGCGTTGCAGCATGCGCTCGACGAGTTGCCGCCGAACCAGCGAGACGTGTTCGTCGCGCACGAACTGGAAGGCCGATCCTTCAAGGAGATGGCCGCGCAAAGCGGCGTCACGCTCAATACGCTGCTCGCGCGCAAACGCTATGCGGTATTGCATCTGCGCGCGCGGCTGCAGCCGATTTATGACGAACTGGATATCTAGAGGAGTCTGCGAATGAATTTTCGAATCCGCTGTGCCGGCAAAGCGCTACTCGCCGTCATCGCCATCGTCGTGCTCGGATGGCTCGTCATGATGCTTTGGAACTGGGTGATGCCGGCGCTGTTCGTCGGTGCCCGTACGATCGACTTCGCACATGCGCTGGGCCTGCTGCTGCTCAGTCGCATCCTGTTCGGGGGATTCCGCGGACACCGCGGCTGGCACGGCCGGCGCCACTGGCGCAAGTGGGAATCGATGACGCCCGAGGAGCGCGAACGTGTGCGGAACGCCTGGCGATCCGGCAGCGAGCGGCGCGAGCAAGAGTAAGCATGCCGCGGCGACCGGCGCGCGTCGAATCGGACGCGCGTTTCCACCCATTCTAGACGCCGCCGCAGCAGCCGAACACGGCGATGCGCTCGCGATCGACCCTGCAGGATGGCATGCCCTTCAACGCCTTCGGTCATCAATTCCGCAATCAAGCCTCGGCTGTCGACATTGTCAGCATGTCGATCAAACTGCGCGAGGCAGCCGACAAGCGGCGATGCAGCGCATAGATGACGGAAAACGGTCGCGTGCGCCCGCGCGGATGAGGCAGTAGTTCGACGAGATCTCCGGCACGGATCCAATCCTCAACGATGAAGTCGCCGCAGTACGCGTCGAGGGCGGTACCTATCGGTCGATTCGCTGAGCAGGCACCGCACACATCGCTCCTGCGATCGACGAGGCGCATAGGCGCCTCCCGCGCACAAACGCGCTGCGGATGTGCTTCAGTCCCGGTCCCGGAACTGCGCAGGCGACAGGCAATGACGCAGCAGTCCCTGCGGCGGTACCAAGATCTGACCTACCGCTCGCGCGTCAGGCGGGACGATCTTGTCATTCAATATGCAGATGAGCTTCGAGCGTCTGCACCAGGACATGGATCTTCGGTGTCAACTGCCGCGCGACCGGCCATATGAGGCTGAGCGGCAAGCCGTCCGTTGCGGCTTCG
>NZ_KV786575.1:0-36317 GCF_001806955.1 Burkholderia sp. HMSC10F09 | reverse complement strand
CCTGCCGCAGCCCGCGACGGGGCGGCTACGCCGGCTGCGCGCCGCGCAAGGCCCGCTGCAGGCGCCCGCGCGCAAAGCGCGTATTGTACCCGACGGCCTTCGCGCGCCGCGGCTCGTGTACGCGAGCACGACCGGCGTTTACGGCGATTGCGGCGGCGCGCGCATCGACGAAACGCAGCCGCTGCGCCCGGCGAATCCCCGCGCGTTCCGGCGCGTGTCGGCCGAGCGGCAACTGCGTGCGGCGACGGTGCGCGGCGTGCTGCTTGCATCGATCGTGCGGATTCCGGGCATCTATGCGGCGAACCGGCTGCCGCTCGCGCGGCTCGAACGCGGAACGCCCGCGCTCGAGCCCGCCGACGACGTCTACACGAACCACGTCCACGCCGACGATCTCGCGGCGATCCTGCGCCGCACGGCACAGCGCGGCCGGCCCGCGCGCGTCGTGCACGCGTCGGACGACAGCGAACTGCGAATGGGGGAGTATTTCGACCGCGTCGCGCACGCGTTCGGCCTGCCGCCGCCGCCGCGGATCAGTCGTGCGGACGCCGAGCGGCAGCTCGAACCGACGCTGCTGTCGTTCATGCGCGAGTCGCGGCGCCTGTCCAATGCGCGGCTCAAGGCCGAATTGTGCGTGAGCTTGCGCTATCCGACCGTAGACGATTTCCTTCAAACGCTGGCGCCGCGCGGCGCCTCACGTGAGCGCGGGTAGCGCCTCGATCAGCAGGAAGCACATCAGCGCGCCGAGCAGCGCACCGATCAGGTTCGGGTGGTAACGGTGCTTCGCGCGCATCGCGGCCAGCAATCCGCCGATTGCGACGGCGCCAAGGATCGCGAACGCGATCATCACGTATGACTGAGTGGTTTGCATGACGTCTCCCCTGCATCGCTGCTCGTACAGCTTGTGATTTCAGTATAGCGGGGGATCCGCCGCGCACGGTGGGGCGCAAGGGCGAACGGTCGTGCGGATTTTCCCTTACAGGGTTTTGACGGGATTGCGCAGCGCGGCGAGCTCGGCTTGGCCGAGCCAGCGCCATGCGCCGGGCGCGAGGTCGGCGGGCAGCGCGAGGCCGCCGACGCTTTCGCGGTGCAGCGCTTCCACGCGGTTGCTGGCCGCCGCGACCATGCGCTTCACCTGATGATATTTGCCTTCGAGGACGGTCAGCGCGAGCGTATGCGGATCGCGCGCGTCGGCGGCGACCGCCGCGATCGGCTTCGGCTCGCCGTGCAGCTGCACGCCGCCGCGCAGCGCGTCGAGCTGCGCGGCATCGAGCGCGTGGCGCACGGTCGCGACGTAGGTTTTCGGCACCTTGCGCCTCGGCGACGTGTACGCGTGCACGAACTGCCCGTCGTCGGAGAGCAGCAGCAGCCCGGTCGTGTCCTGGTCGAGCCGGCCGACGCACTGCACGCCGCGCGCGACCAGCGGCGCGGGCAGCAGGCTGAACACGCTCGGATGATGCTGCGGATCGCGCGAGCATTCGTAGCCCGCCGGCTTGTTCAGCACGACGTACGCGCGCGCATGGAACGGCCACGGCGTGCCGTCCACGGTGAAGACGAGGCCGTCGGTGTCGAGTTCGGCGTCCGGGTCGGTCGCCGGCGCGCCGCCGATCGCGACGCGGCCCGCTTCGATCAGCCCGCGGCACTGGCGGCGCGAGCCGAAGCCCTGCGTGTAGAGAATGCTTTCGAGATCCATAGCGCGCGCATTCTATCAAGCGGCACGCGCGCACCGGCATGAAGCCGTGCGCGCTGGTAAGCTGCGCATCACGTTCGTTCACTCCCGACCGAGAATCCATGCGTTTCGATCCCCGTCTGCTCGGCCGCCGCGCGGCCGCCGTCCTGTTTGCCGCAACCGTTTCCTCGGCTGCGTTCGCGCACGCGCACGTCGCGAAAAGCGATCCGGCCGCCAATGCCGTGCTTGCCGCCGCGCCGGCCGCCGTGACGATCGACTTCACCGAAACGCTGGAACCGGCGTTCAGCTCGATCGTCGTCGTCGACGGCGGCGGCAAGACGGTGTCGGACGGGCGTGCCCGCGTCGATGCGGGCGACCGCAAGCGGATGACCGTGCCGCTGAGCGCACTCGGCGCCGGCGCGTACACGGTGAAATGGGTGGCCGTCGCGACCGACGGACACCGCACGCAGGGAAGCTACGCTTTCAGCGTGAAATAGGAAGCGCGCGGCGCACCGCCGCGTTCGCCATCGTCTCGTCCGACCCGGAGGCTCGCATGAACCCGACGACGCTCGATGCACTTGCCGATTTCCCCCGTCTGCTCGAAGCCCACTTCGCGGCCGTGCCGGACGGCTATGCGCGCTGGACGCCGGACGACTGGACCGGCATCCCGAGCGAACGCTTCTCGCCGCTCGGCCAGCTGTGCCATGTGCGCGACATCGAGATCGACGGCTATCACGTGCGGCTGCGGCGCATGCTCGACGAAGACCGGCCGCTGCTCGTGTCGGTCGACGGCGATGCGCTCGCGATCGAGCGGCGCTACGACGCCGCGTACGCATCGGACGTGCTCGCGACGTTTCGCGACGCGCGCCGCACGACGCTCGAGATCGTGTCGCGTCTCACGCCGGAGCAGTTCGCGCGCACGGGCGAATTCGAAGGCTACGGCCCGCTCACCGTACGCGGGCTGCTGCATTACCTGTGCAGCCACGATCAGCAGCATCTCGCGGGCATGCAATGGCTGCTCGGCAAGATCGACGCGCAGCGTCACGCGCGCTGAGCGCAACGCCGTTTTTCCGCGCCGGTCGGTGCGATCGCGCACCGTTCGGCGCCGCCGCCGGCCGCCTGCTGCGATTGGGCGGCTTTTCTGGATAATCCATCCAGCCGCGGCCGGCTGACCGCGGCGGCGCGCATGCCTAAACTCGGAGCTTCTTCAACCGGAAAGGAGTCAACCGTGGCCACTCACACGCTCGCAGACAAGGTCGTCCTGATCGCAGGCGGCGCGAAGAACCTCGGCGGCCTGATCGCGCGGGATCTCGCGAGCCACGGCGCAAAGGCCGTGGCGATTCACTACAACAGCGCGGCGACGCGCGCGCAGGCCGACGAGACGGCCGCCGCGGTGCGCGCCGCCGGCGCGCAAGCCGACACGTTCCAGGCCGACCTGACGACGGCCGCCGCGGTCGCGAAGCTCTTCGACGACGTGAAGCAGCGCTTCGGCAAGATCGACATCGCGATCAACACGGTCGGCAAGGTGCTGAAGAAGCCGATCGTCGAGATCGACGAGGCCGAGTACGACGAGATGTTCGCCGTGAACAGCAAGTCGGCGTTCTTCTTCATCAAGGAAGCCGGCCGGCATCTCGAGGATCACGGCAAGCTCGTCACGCTCGTCACGTCGCTGCTCGGCGCGTTCACGCCGTTCTATGCGGCGTACGAAGGATCGAAGGCGCCCGTCGAGCACTTCACGCGCGCGGCCGCGAAGGAATACGGCGCGCGCGGGATCTCGGTGACGGCCGTCGGTCCGGGCCCGATGGATACGCCGTTCTTCTATCCGGCCGAAGGCGCCGATGCGGTCGCGTATCACAAGACGGCGGCCGCGCTGTCGCCGTTCAGCAAGACGGGGCTGACCGACATCGAGGACGTCGTGCCGTTCATCCGCCATCTCGTGACGGACGGCTGGTGGATCACGGGCCAGACGATCCTGATCAACGGCGGCTATACGACGAAGTAAGCGACGAAGTAGGCGACCAAGTACGCGCCGGATACCGCGCGGCCGCGCCATACTGGGCGGTTTGCGTGGACAATCGAGAGGCGTGCGGGCACGCCCGCGCGCCTTTTTTCGTTTTCGGCGCCGGCGGCGCACGCAGCCACATGGACAAGCTCGATCAGGTCAGGATCTTCCTTCAGGTTGCCGAGATGGGCAGCTTCATCAAGGCGGCGCACGCGCTCGACGTGCCGCGCGCGACGGTGTCGGCGGCCGTCCAGCAGCTCGAGGCGGCGCTCGGCACGCGGCTGCTGCATCGCACGACGCGCCAGGTGCAGCTGACCGCCGACGGCACGGTGCTGCTCGAGCGCGGCCGGCGCCTGCTCGCCGAAGCCGACGAACTCGACCGGCTGTTCCGGCGCCGCGACCGCGACGTGATCGGCCGGCTGAACGTCGACGTGCCGAGCCGGATCGCGCGCCGCGTGATCGCGCCCGCCCTGCCGGCGCTGTTTCGCCGCCATCCGAAGCTGCAGCTGTCGCTCGGCTCGACCGACCGGTCGATCGATCTCGTGCAGGAGGGCGTCGACTGCGCGATTCGCGTCGGGCGGCTCGCGGACAGCAGCCTCGTCGTGCGCCCGCTCGGGCAGTTCGCGCTGATCAACTGCGCAAGCCCCGACTATCTGCGCGAGCACGGCGTGCCCGAGCACCCCGACGCGCTCGCGCACGGACACTGGGCGATCGGCTATGCATCGCCGACGACGGGGCGCGAGGTCGATTGGGAGTACGGTACGGACGCGGGCCGGCACACGCTGACGCTGCCGAGCCGCGTCGTCGTGAACAACGCGGAAACGTATATCGCGAGCTGCATCGCCGGGATGGGGCTGATCCAGATCCCCCGTTTCGACGTCGCGCATCTGCTCGAGAGCGGCGCGCTCGTCGAAGTGATGCGCGCGCATCGACCCGCGCCGATGGATGTCTCGGCCGTGTATCCGCATCGCCGCCATCGGTCGCGGCGGCTCAACGCGTTCGTCGAGTGGTTCGGCGAATTGATGGCCGATGCGCTGACGGAGCGTGTCGCCGACGCGGATCGCGACTGACGGCGCGGTACGGCACGATCCGGCGCAATACGACACGCGACGCGATGCCCGCGGCAACACGCGCACCGCATCACGCCATTCAGCGCGGCATGGCCGCGAACTGCCGCGTGCGACCGGTGTCCCGCACCGCATCGATCAGCGCCGCACCGACGCCGTTCGGCTTCGACGCGAATGCGTAAAACCGCGCGGCCGGCAACGCGGGCAGGCCGTCCGCCGGCCCGCATGTGCGTAGTCCGGCGCGCAGCTGGCTGCGTGCGAGCGCCGTGACCGCGAAGCCCGCGAGCGCGGCCGACACGCAGCCCGCCATGCTGCCGCTTTCGAACAGCACGCGAAACGGGCGCAGCGACGCGGCGAGCGCCGACACGGCCGCGTCGCGATACACGCACGGCTCGGGGAACAACGCGAGCGGCACTTCGCGGTCGCGATCGAGCGTCGCGTCGGCCGCGAACGCCCATTCGAGCGGCTCTTCCCACAGCAGTTCGCCGGCCGCCTCGACCTGCCGGCACTGCTTGCCGAACACGACGTCGAGCCGGCCGAGCGCCTGCTCGCGCAGCAGCGACGCCGTGATCCCGACCTTCAGTTCGATCGATGCATACGGATCGCGATCGCGAAACGCGCGCAGCACCTGCGGCAGCCACGCGGCTGCGAAGTCCTCGGACGCGCCGACGCGCAGCCGCCCGTGTGCGGGCGCGCCGCGCAGGCGCGCGCGCACCTCGCGCTCCATGTCGACGATGTTGCGCGCATACGCGTACAGCGTGTCGCCGGCCGGCGTGAGCGCGATCCGCCGCGTGGTGCGTGCGAGCAGCACGGTACCGGCCGCCTGTTCGAGCCGCTTGATGTGGCCGCTGACCGCGGACGGCGTCAGCGCAAGCCGTTCGGCGGCCGGCGCGAAGCCGCGGCTGTCGACGACTTCGAGAAAGGTGCGCAGCAGCGCAATGTCGAGCGACGTCGACGCGGGATCGGTCAGCGGTTCCATCGGCCAATTCAACATGAAATGTGATGAGTGATCGATGATACTCCGTGAATCGTGACGAAATGCGGGCTTACCATCGAACGATCCGATCGACGGGAGCACACGATGACTGCCTACGCCCATGCGACCACTGCGTCGCTCGACATCGCCTATCTCGAATGGAATCCGCGCGGCCAACGTGCGGCCGTGCTGCTGCATGGCTGGCCGGACAGCGCCGTCGGCTGGACGCCGGTCGCCGAAGCGCTCGCCGCGCGCGGCTATCGCGTGCTCGCGCCCGCACTGCGCGGTTTTGCGCCGACGCGGTTTCGCGATGCGTCGGTGCCGCGCAGCGGGCAGCTCGCCGCGCTCGGCCGCGACGTGCTCGAGTTCGCCGATGCGCTCGGTATCGAGCGGCCGGTGCTGGTCGGGCACGACTGGGGCGCACGGGCGGCCGCCAACGCGTGCGGGCTGCGCGACGGCGCCGCCTCGCATCTCGTGATGCTGTCGGTCGGATACGGCACCAACGATCCGCACCAGCCGCTGTCGCTGCAGCAGGCGCGCAACTACTGGTACCACTGGTTCCTCGCGACGGCGCGCGGCGAGCAGGCGCTGCGCGACGATCGCCGCGCGTTCGCGCGCCTGATGTGGGATACGTGGTCGCCGCCCGGCTGGTATCGGCCCGACGAGTTCGACGCGGCCGCCGTCGCTTTCGACGGACCGGACTGGATCGACGTCGTGCTGCACTCGTACCGGCATCGCTGGGGCTTCGTGCCCGGCACGCCGGCCTATGCGGACGACGACGCGCGGCTGAATCCGGCGCCCGTGCTGTCGGTGCCGACGCTCGTTCTGCATGGCGGCGCGGATACGTGCAATCACCCGGACAGCTCGGCGGGGCGCGAGCGGTTCTTCAGCAGTCGCTACGAGCGGCAGCTGCTCGACGGCGTCGGGCATTTTCCGCAGCGCGAGGCGCCCGCGGCCGTCGCGGATGCGATCCTCGCGTTCTGCGCGCAGCGTTGACGCGCCGCGATCAGCACATCCCGCCGTTCGCGCGCAGGATCTGACCGTTGATCCACGCACCGTCCGGGCCGGCGAGGAAGGCGACGACGCCCGCGATGTCGCCGGGCTGGCCGATCCGTTCGAGCGGATTCATCTTGGCGAGCCGCTCGATCTGCTCCGGGCCTTTGCCGCGCAGGAACAGCTCGGTCGCGACCGGTCCCGGCGCGACGGCGTTCACGCGAATCGCGCGCCCGCGCATCTCCTGCGCGAGCACCTGCGTGAGGCTTTCGACGGCCGCCTTGCTCGCGACGTAGACGCCGTAGGTCGGCAGGCGCGTGCCGATCACGCTCGTCGACAGATTCACGATGCGGCCGCCGTCGCGCACGCGCTTCGCCGCCTCGCGGCATACGTTGAACGTGCCTTTCAGGTTGATCGCGATCGTCTCGTCGAATGTGGCGTCGTCGAAGTCGGCGATCGGCGCGAGCTTCATCACGCCGGCGCTGTTGACGACGACGTCGATCCCGCCGAACGCGCGCGTCGCCGCGTCGAACAGTGCGGCAACCGCGTTCGCGTCCGCGACGTCGGCCTGCACGGCGAGCGCCTCGCCGCCGGCCGCTGCGATCGCGTCGACCACCTCGCGTGCGGCGTCGCCGTTGCCCGCGTAGTTGACGACGACCTTGAATCCGTCGGCCGCGAGACGGCGCGCGATTTCCGCGCCGATTCCGCGCGACGCACCCGTGACGACGGCGACCTGGTTCGATGTGTTCATGTCCTGCTCCTTGTTCGTGAATGCCGGCCGGGCCGGCGACAGGACCAATGTAAGCCGCCGCAGCCAATAAAAATAATGAATAATGCGCAGATCATGAATGACAAAAAGTACGTCTGATGCGATTCGACAGCAGGCTTCTGAGCGGAATCGGCGTGCTATCGGCCGTGATCGAGGCCGGCAGCTTCGCGCGCGCGGGCGAAGCGATCGGCCTGACGCAGCCGGCGGTGAGCCGCGCGGTGGCGCGGCTCGAGGAGCGGATCGGGATCCGGATCTTCAACCGCACCGCGCGCGCGATCACGCTGACCGACGAAGGGCGACGCTTCTACGAAGCGGTCGCGCCGCTGCTGGCCGGCATCGAAGATGCCGCGCTCGATGCCGGTCGCGCGAAGGAGAAGGTGAGGGGGCGGCTGCGCGTGAACGTCGACGGCACCTTCGGCCACTACGTGCTCGCGCCGAAGCTGGCCGCGTTCCTCGAGCGCTTTCCGGATCTGTCCGTCGAGATCAGCGTGCGCGACCGGATGGGCGACCTCGTCGCCGACGGTTTCGACGTCGCGGTGCGCTTCGGCGTGCCGGAGCCGTCGTCGTACCGCGCACGGCTGCTGCTCGAGACGCGCGTGCTGACCTGCGCGTCGCCTGCGTACGTCGCTCGCCACGGCGAACCGCGGCATCCGCGCGACCTCGCGGATGGCCATCGCTGCGTGCTGATCCGCGATCCGGTCACGGGGCGGCCGTTCGAATGGGAATTCCATCGCGGCGGTGAGGTCGTGCCGTTCGCGGCGGCCGGCCGGCTGATGGTCAACGATACCGGTTCGCTGCTCGGTGCGTGTCTCGGCGGGGCGGGCGTCGCGCAGCTGCTCGAGTTGTACGCGCGCGACATCGTGTCGGAAGGGCGGCTGACGCTGCTGCTGCCGGACTGGACCGACGAGACCTTTCCGCTCTACGCGTACTACCACGCGTCGAACCTCGTGTCGGCGAAGGTGCGCGTGTTTCTCGATTTCGTCCGCGAGCTGACGAACTGAGCGCGGCCGCGCGCGGACGGCGCGGATAAAGAAAAAGCCCCGGTCGTCGACACGGGGCTCGATGCGGGTGCGTCGCGGTGCGAGCGCGTGGTGGAGGCAGTCGCCGCGCGCTGGTGTTGCGGCGGGGAGAAGCTGCGCTTCCGTTGTCTGGTGCCCAGGGCCGGAATCGAACCGGCACGCCTTGCGGCGGGGGATTTTGAGTCCCCTGCGTCTACCAATTTCACCACCTGGGCTTGTTCGGACCGCGCATGCGATCGTGCGCGGCGAAACGCGGATTATGGCCGAAAACCGCGCGCCGGGCAAGCCGCGCGGCCGCGCCGTCACTGGCTCAGATAGACGAACTGCCCGTGCCTGACGATCCCCATCACGCTCGCGCGCTGGTCGAGTCCTACGTGGTCCTTGTCGCTCGTATTCACGACGCCGTTCGGCACGACGAGCTCGTGCGCGCGCTCGAGCTCGCGCCGCAGCGCAGCCCGGAAGGCGGGCGTGCCGGGCTGCGCGAGCTTCACCGCGCGTCCGACCGCATCGGCGAGCCGTGGATAGACGCCGGCCGCATCGCCCGCGAACTGCGTGACCGTGCCGGTGCCGTACTTCGCCTCGTACGCGTCGACGAATGCGAGCGCGGCCTTGCGCGCCGGATGGTCGGCCGGCAGCGTCCGCGCGACGACGACCGGCTGCGTCGGAAACAGCGTGCCGTCGACGTCCTTGCCGCCGAGCTTGATGAACTCCGGCGTCGCGATCCCGTGCGTCTGGTAGATCGGCCCCTTGTAGCCGCGCTCGATCAGCGTGCGCTGCGGCAGCACGGCCGGCGTGCCCGAGCCCGCAATCAGGATCGCGTCCGGTTTCGCCGCGATCAGCTTCAGCGCCTGGCCGGTCACGCTCGCGTCGGTGCGGTTGAAGCGCTCGGTCGCGACCACGCGGATCTTGCGCAGCTCGGCGAAGCGCGTGAACTCGTTGAGCCAGCTGTCGCCGTAGCTGTCCGCGAAGCCGATGAAGCCGACCGTCTTCACGCCGTGGTTCGCCATGTAGCGCGTCATCACGTCGGCCATCGCGCGGTCGCTCTGCGCCATCTTGAACGCCCAGGTGCGCGCGCCTTCCTGCGGCTCGACGATCGCGCCCGAGCCGACCAGCGTGATCATCGGCGTCTGCCCGGCCGCGACCGCGTCGAGCGCAGCGAGGGCGGCCGGCGTGATGTTCGGCCCGACCACGACGTCGACGTGATCCTCGTCGACGAGCTTGCGGATATTGCGCACCGCGGCGCCCGGGTCGGACGCGTCGTCGAGCACCGTCACCTGCAGCGGCTGCCCCGCGATCGTCTTCGGCCACATCAGGATCGCGTTCTTGCTCGTGATGCCGATCGCGGCGGCGGGGCCGGTCGACGACAGGTCGACGCCGACCTTCAGGTCGGCATGCGCGGTCGCGCACGCGAGCACGAGGGCGGCGCCGGCGGCGCGGCGCAGCAGGGCGGAAAGCGTCATGCGGGATTCTCCGTCGGGCAACAAAAAGGGGCGCGATATGCGCCCCTGTCGTTATACACGCGGCTCAAAGCTCGTACGATTCGGATTCGCCCTTGAGCGCCTGCTCGATCAGCTTGCGGTTCAGCGTCGGCGACAGCAGTTCGACGAGCGTATACACATAGCTGCGCAGATACGCACCCTGTTTCAGCGCGACGCGCGTCACGTTGCTGCCGAACAGATGGCCGACCGGGATCAGCCGCAGGTTGCGGTCGCGCTCGGGATTGAAAGCGATGTCGGCCATGATCCCCACGCCGAGGCCGAGCTCGACATAGGTCTTGATCACGTCCGCGTCGATCGCCTCGAGCACGATGTCCGGCGACAGCCCGCGCAGCGCGAACGCGTGATTGATCTTCTTGCGGCCCGCGAACGCGTCGTCGTACGTGATCAGCGGATACTGCGCGAGATCGTCGAGCGTGACCGGCTTGCGTTCGAGCAGCGGGTGATCGGGCGGCACGACGGCCGCGTGGTGCCACTGAAAGCAGGGCAGCGACACGAGCTCCTTGTAATCGGCGATCGCCTCGGTCGCGACCGCGAGATCGGCCTGGTCGTGGATCACCATCTCGGCGACCTGCGTCGGGCTGCCCTGCAGGATCGACAGATGCACCTTCGGGAAGCGCTTCTTGAACTCGGCGATCGCGGCCGGCAGCGAATAGCGCGCCTGCGTGTGCGTTGCCGCGATCGTCAGGTTGCCCTGATCCTGCGCGGCATAATCTTTTCCGACCCTTTTAAGGCTTTCGACTTCCTGCAGAATCCGCTCGACCGACGCGAGGATGATGCGGCCCGGCTCGGTCAGCGAGCGCACGCGCTTGCCGTGGCGCGTGAAGATCTCGACGCCCAGTTCGTCTTCCAGCTCGATGATCGCCTTCGAGACCCCCGGCTGCGACGTGTACAGCGCCTTGGCGGCCTCGGTGAGGTTGAAATTCTGCCGGACGGCCTCGCGCACGAAGCGAAATTGGTGCAGGTTCATTTATAACCCTTCCGCATATCAACAGAATTTTTTAGTCGTTTGAAATATAAGGCGAGTTTATTACGATTCACCGGAGTTTTTCAAATATGGATATCTGTTTTCGTCATTAGCAATCCACCGGGCAGCGGAAGGCCGGCGGCAGGCGGAACGGAGATTCGGGCGCGACGTGGCTAGGACGTCGCGCGGTCACCACGAAAACCCTGGGGTCCCCGAATGTATCAGTACGACCAGTACGACCAGACGATCGTCGACGAGCGTGTCGCGCAGTACCGCGATCAGGTGCGCCGCCGGCTGTCGGGCGAATTGAGCGAAGACGAGTTCCGCCCGCTGCGCCTGCAGAACGGCCTGTACATGCAGCGCCACGCGTACATGCACCGCATCGCGATTCCGTACGGCAACCTGCGCAGCGACCAGCTGCGGATGCTGGCGCGCATCGCACGCGAGCACGATCGCGGCTACGGCCATTTCTCGACGCGTTCCAACATCCAGTTCAACTGGATCAAGCTGGAAGAAACGCCCGAGATCCTCGCGAAGCTCGCGTCGGTGCAGATGCACGCGATCCAGACGTCGGGCAACTGCATCCGCAACATCACGGCCGACCAGTTCGCCGGTGTGGCACAGGACGAAGAGATCGATCCGCGTCCGTGGGCCGAGATCCTGCGTCAGTGGTCGACGTTCCATCCGGAATTCGCGTGGCTGCCGCGCAAGTTCAAGATCGCGGTATCGGGCTCGAAGCACGACCGCGCAGCCGTGCAGATCCACGATCTCGGCGTGTATCTGAAGAAGAACGCGCAGGGCGAAGTGGTCGCGAGCATCCTCGCGGGCGGCGGACTCGGCCGCACGCCGATCGTCGGCGCGGTGATCAAGGAAGACCTGCCGTGGCAGCACCTGCTCACGTACTGCGAAGCGGTGCTGCGCGTGTACAACCGCTACGGCCGCCGCGACAACCTGTACAAGGCGCGCATCAAGATCCTCGTCAAGGCGCTGTCGCCGGCGAAGTTCGCGCAGCAGGTCGAGGAAGAGTGGCAGCACCTGAAGGACGGCCCGTCGACGCTCACGCAGGCGGAAGTCGATCGCGTGTCGCAGTACTTCCGGCCGCCCGTCTACGAAAAGCTCGCGGACACCGATGCCTCGTTCGAACAGCATCTGCTCGAGAACAAGGCGTTCGCGCGCTGGGTCGAGCGCAACGTCGCGCCGCACAAGGTGCCGGGCTATGCGGCCGTCACGCTGTCGCTGAAGAATCACCGCGCGGCGCCCGGCGACGCGACGGCCGAGCAGATGGAGCAGGTGGCCGACTGGGCCGACGCCTATTCGTTCGGCGAGCTGCGCGTGTCGCACGAACAGAACCTGATCCTCGCGAACGTGAAGAAGCGCGACCTGTTCGCGATCTGGGAAAAGGCGAAGGCCGCCGGTTTCGCGACGCCGAACATCGGGCTGCTGACCGACATCATCGCGTGCCCGGGCGGCGATTTCTGCTCGCTCGCGAACGCGAAGTCGATCCCGATCGCGCTCGCGATCCAGCAGCGCTTCGACGATCTGGACTACGTGTACGACCTCGGCGACCTGTCGCTGAACATTTCCGGTTGCATGAACTCGTGCGGTCACCACCACGTCGGCAACATCGGCATCCTCGGCGTCGACAAGGACGGCGCCGAGTGGTACCAGGTGTCGCTCGGCGGCGAGCAGGGCACGGGCCAGAACGGCGCGCGCCTCGGCCGCGTGATCGGCCCGTCGTTCTCCGCCGAAGAAGTGCCCGACGTCGTGTCGACGCTGATCGACACGTTCGTCGAAGCGCGCATCGACGGCGAACGCTTCATCGACACGTACGATCGCATCGGCATCGCGCCGTTCAAGGAGCGCGTGTATGCCGCGCGCCAGGCCGTGAACGCGTAACCAACCGGGTAGAAGGAATTTGCAGATGGCTTCGATTATCAAGAACCGCGCAGTGATCGACGACGCATGGCAGGTCGTGCGCGCGGCGGAAGACGGTGCGCTGCCCGCGGTCGATGCGCTGCCGGCCGGCAAGGTGCTGGTGCCGTTCGCCCTGTGGCAGGCCGAGCGCGCGGCGCTCGTCGCCGCGAAGACGAAGGACGAACTGGGCGTGTGGCTCGCGCCGGACAGCGAACCGGCCGATCTCGCGCCGGACTTCGACGCGATCTCGCTGATCGCGGTGGACTTCCCGCGCTTCGCGGACGGCCGCGGCTACAGCATTGCGCGGCTGCTGCGCGAGCGCTACGGCTGGACCGGCGAGCTGCGCGCGATCGGCGACGTGCTGCGCGACCAGTTGCTGTACATGTCGCGTTGCGGCTTCGACGCGTTCGCGGTGCGCGCTGACAAGGACATCCACGATGCGCTGAATGCGTTCGGCGAATTCACGCAGCGTTATCAGGGCGCGTTCGACGAGCCGGCGCCGCTGTTCCGTCGCCGCGCAGCGACGGCCGACGTAGCGACGTCCGCTGCCAAGGTGAGCGCATGAGCAACGCGACCGCCACCGCGCTGACGCCCGAACTCGCCGCGAAGGTCGAGCGGCTCGATGCGCTGCTCGCGCAGATCGCCGCGCGTCATCCGAACGTGAAGCTCGCGAGCAGCCTCGCCGCGGAAGACATGCTGCTCACGCACGCGATCCTGTCGAAGGGTCTCGCGATCGGCATCTTCTCGCTGAACACGGGTCGCTTGCATGCCGAGACGCTCGGCATGATCGACCGCGTGCGCGAGCGCTACGGGTACGAGATCGAGCAGTTCCACCCGCAGCAGGATGCGGTCGATCGCTATGTCGCCGAGCACGGACTGAACGCATTCTACGAAAGCGTCGAGCTGCGGAAATCGTGCTGCCACATCCGCAAGGTCGAGCCGCTGAACCGTGCGCTCGCCGACGTCGATGCGTGGGTCACGGGCCAGCGCCGCGAGCAGTCGGTCACGCGTGCCGAGCTGCACGAGGAAGAGCAGGACGAGGCGCGCGGGATCGCGAAGTACAATCCGCTCGCCGACTGGACCGAGCGCGACGTGTGGGCGTACCTCGACGCATTCGGCGTGCCGGTCAACCCGCTGCATGCGCGCGGCTATCCGAGCATCGGCTGCGAGCCGTGTACGCGTGCGATCCGTCCCGGCGAGGACAGCCGCGCGGGCCGCTGGTGGTGGGAGTCGCGCGACACGAAGGAATGCGGTCTGCACATCGCGATCACGCCGATTCCCGCAAGCGCCGACGCATCGCACTGAAGCCCGAACGACAAGATCGAATATTGCGCCGCTCGCGACAGCGGGCGGCACGAACCCAGAAGAGAAGGACCGAAACCATGAGCACGACGCTCGAGCAATCCGCCTTTGCCCCGCCCACCGGCGCCGACAGCCGCATGGGCCATCTCGACTGGCTCGAAGCCGAGTCGATCCACATCCTGCGCGAGCTGGTCGCCGAATGCAGCAAGCCGGCGCTGTTGTTCTCGGGCGGCAAGGATTCGGTCGTCGTGCTGCACCTCGCGCTGAAGGCGTTCGGTCTCGGCGCGAACCGCAAGACCACGCTGCCGTTCCCGCTGGTCCATATCGACACGGGCCACAACTACGACGAAGTGATCGACTTCCGCGATCGCCGCGCGAAGGAGATCGGCGCCGAGCTGATCGTCGGTCACGTCGAGGACTCGATCAAGCGCGGCACGGTCGTGCTGCGCCGCGAGACCGATTCGCGCAATGCCGCGCAGGCCGTCACGCTGCTCGAGACGATCGACGCGCACGGCTTCACCGCGATGATCGGCGGTGCGCGCCGCGACGAGGAGAAGGCGCGCGCGAAGGAGCGCATCTTCTCGTTCCGCGACGAATTCGGCCAGTGGGATCCGAAGGCGCAGCGTCCGGAATTGTGGAGCCTGTACAACGCGCGCCTGCACAAGGGCGAGCATCTGCGCGTGTTCCCGATCTCGAACTGGACCGAGCTCGACGTGTGGCAGTACATCGCGCGCGAAAACCTCGAGCTGCCGTCGATCTACTACGCGCATCGCCGCGAGATCGTCCGCCGCAACGGGCTGCTCGTGCCGGTCACGCCGCTCACGCCGATGCGCGAGGGCGAGACGAGCGAGATCGCGCAGGTGCGGTTCCGCACGGTCGGCGACATTTCCTGCACGTGCCCGGTCGAGAGCGACGCCGACGACGTCGAGAAGATCATCGCCGAGACGGCGGTGACCGAGATCACCGAGCGCGGCGCGACGCGGATGGACGACCAGACGTCGGAAGCCGCGATGGAACAGCGCAAGAAGCAGGGCTATTTCTGACGCACACGAGGACATTCACATCATGAGCATCATCGAGAACACCGAAGACCTCGGCGTGCTGCGCTTCATCACCGCGGGCAGCGTCGACGACGGCAAGAGCACGCTGATCGGCCGCCTGCTGTACGACAGCAAGGCCGTGCTGTCCGACCAGCTGTCCGCGCTGTCGCGTGCGAAGAACAAGCGCACGGTCGGCGACGAGCTCGACCTCGCGCTGCTGACCGACGGCCTCGAAGCCGAGCGCGAGCAAGGCATCACGATCGACGTCGCGTACCGCTACTTCGCGACCGCCAAGCGCAAGTTCATCATCGCCGACACGCCGGGCCACGAGCAGTACACGCGCAACATGGTGACGGGCGCGTCGACCGCGCACGCGGCGATCATCCTGATCGACGCGACGCGCGTGACGGTCGAGAACGGCGTTGCCGAACTGCTGCCGCAGACGAAGCGCCACAGCGCGATCGTGAAGCTGCTCGCGCTGCAGCACGTGATCGTCGCAATCAACAAGATGGACCTCGTCGACTACAGCGAAGCGCGTTTCAACGAGATCCGCGACGCGTACGTTGCGCTCGCGAAGCAGCTCGGGCTGACCGACGTGCGCTTCGTGCCGGTCTCGGCGCTCAAGGGCGACAACATCGTCGGCGCGAGCGAGCGCATGCCGTGGTATGCGGGCGAGCCGCTGCTCGACGTGCTCGAGTCGCTGCCGGTCGCGACGCAGGCGCACGACGCGCTGCGCTTCCCGGTGCAGTGGGTCGCGCGTCAGGACGGCAGCTCGGCCGACGACTTCCGCGGCTACATGGGCCGCATCGAGTCGGGCGAGGTGAAGGTCGGCGACGAGATCGTCGTGCTGCCGTCGAACCGTCCCGCGACGGTCGCCGAGATCATCGCGCCGGTGCCGGGCGGCACCGCGGCCGTGCCGCACGCGTTCGCGGGTCAGACGGTGACGATCCGTCTCGACGAAGACGTCGACGTGTCGCGCGGCGACATGTTCGTGACGGCCGCCGAGCCGGTCGCGCCCGCGAAGAAGCTCGAGGCGGACCTGTGCTGGTTCGACGAGACGCCGCTGTCGCCGCAGCGCAAGTACCTGCTGAAGCAGACGACGAGCACGGTGTTCGCGAAGATCGGCGGCGTCAAGCAGGTGCTCGACGTGCATACGCTGTCGCACGCGACCGACCGTCAGGACCTGAAGATGAACGACATCGGCCGCGTCGCGCTGACGCTGCAAAAGCCGATCGTGTGCGACACGTACGACGCGCATCCGGGCACGGGCGCGTTCGTGCTGATCGACGAGGCGACGCATCACACGGTCGCCGCAGGGATGATCCGGGCGTTTTCGGCGTAACCGGCATCGCGCTGCCGCCACGCGGCGGCGCGCGCCGGGAGCGTCGCCCGCATGAAGGCGAAGCGACAAACATGGGCAAGGTGTATTTGATCGGCGCAGGGCCGGGCGCGGCGGACCTCATCACGGTGCGCGGCGCGCGGCTGCTCGCCGCGGCCGACGTCGTGCTGCACGACGCGCTCGTCGAGCCCGAGATGCTCGACTACGCGCCGAACGCACGCAGGATCGCGGTCGGCAAGCGCTGCGGGCAGCGCTCGACCGCGCAGCAGTTCATCAACAAGCAGATCGTCGACGCGGCGCGCGAACACGCGTGCGTGGTGCGGCTCAAGGGCGGCGATCCGATGCTGTTCGGCCGCGCGGACGAGGAAATGCGCGCGCTCGAAGCGGCCGGCATCGACTACGAGGTCGTGCCGGGCATCACGGCGGCGCTCGCGAGCGCGGCGACGCTGAAGCGCTCGCTGACGCTGCGCGGCGTCGCACGCAGCGTCGCGTTCGCGACGCACAGCCGTGCGCCGGGCAGCGACGAGATTCGCGAAGCGGCGCGTGCCGACTCGATCGTCTACTACATGGGGCGCGACAGCGCGCCGGGCATCGCGCAGGAGCTGATCGACGCGGGCCGCGCGCCGACGACGCCGGTCGCGATCGTCGAGGCGTGCAGCACCGCGCGCGAGCGTACGCTGACGCTCACGCTCGCCGAGATGGCAGCCGGCGCGGCGCAGGCGTGGCTCGATCCGGCGCAGCCGAGCCTGCTGATGATCGGCGATGCGCTCGCCGAGCGGCAGCGGCAGCCGCAACACGCGGCGGAGGGCGGCCGGTTGCGCAACGCGGCCTGACGACGGCGCCGCCTGCGACGGCTTCGCGCCGTCCCCGAAAATACGAACGCCGGCATCTGCCGGCGTTTTTCATGGTGCGCTATGCGCTGCGCATCGCCTTTCAGGCGTCGCGTTCGAGCTGGTCGATGCAGTAGCGCGCGATCGCGTCGAGCACGCCGTCGTCTTCGCCGACGGCCGTTGCGCAGCGGATCTCGACACCGGGATGCACGGCACGGCACGCGTCGATCAGTTGCGGCAGATCGCGCCGCACGTGGCCGCCCTGGCCGAAGAACACCGGCACGACGGTCACGCGCGTGCAGCCGGCCGCAATCTGCGCGGCAACCGCGGCGTCGAGCGACGGCGTCATCAGTTCGAGGAACGCAAGCGAGACCTGCGCGGCGCCGCCGGCGGCGCGCAGCCGCGCGGCGAGCCGCTCGAACGGCTCGGCCCAGCGCGGATCGCGCGCGCCGTGACCGAACAGGACGATGCCGTGCGAAGTCATGTCGAAACCTCCGTCGGGCGCGCGGCGCTCAGTGCCGGTCGACCCATTTCAGCGCGAACAGCCCGAGCGCGAGATAGATCAGGCCCGGCGTGGCCGCGGTGAGCGGCGCGGGCCACGTGTTCAGCGTGCCGATATGCGAGAACAGCGTATTGAGCAGCTGGAAGCTCATCCCGAGCATGATGCCGCCGAACACCTTCACACCGACCACGCCCGCACGCGTATGCAGATACGCGAACGGCAGCGACAGCACGAGCATCACGAACACCGCGAACGGATAGAGCAGCTTGCGCCACAGCGCGATGTCGTAGCGCTGCGTGTCCTGATGGTTTTCGCGCAAGTGCTGGATATAGCGGAACAGGTTGATGATCGACATGCGCTCGGGCGACACGAGCAGCACGGACAGGATCTGCGGCGTGAGATCCGAGCGCAGCCGGTATTCGGGCAGCGACACCTGCTGCGACCGGTACACGGGGTTCAGCGCATCGGGCGCTTGCCCGGCGATCGGCTGGATCGGCGTCAGTTCCGTCTCGGTCACGCCCTTGAGCAGCCAGTGGCCGGGCGGCTCGTAGCGGCCCGTCTGCGCGATGCGCACGTTCTTGAGCTGGAATTTCGCGTCGAATTCGTAGATCCGCACGTTGCTGATCGTCGAATCGGGCGCGAGGCTGCCGACGTTCACGAAGCGCGTGACCTGCTCGCCGTTCTCGCGCGCGGCGAGCGTGTCCTTCACCCACACGCCGGACTGGAAGTTCGACGACACCGATGCGCCGAGCGCCTGCAGCCGCACGCGCTCGGACAGCTGGTCGGCGTACGGGCCGACGAATTCGCCGATCAGGTAGGTGACGATCACGAGCGGCACGCCGATCTTCAGCAGCGAGCGCAGCGCCTGGTTGGTCGCGAGGCCCGAGACGCGGAAGATCGTGAACTCCGAGTTCGCGGCCATTTGCGCGAACACGTAGATCGCGCTGATCAGCGCGGCGACCGGGATGATCTCGTAGAAGCGCGAGGGCGTCTGCAGCGCGACGCGCAGCACGGCGTAGCCGAACTTGTAGTTGCCGTGCCCGACCGAGTTCAGTTCGCTGATCAGGTCGAAGAAGAAGAACAGACCCGAGAACGCGAACAGGATGAAGATGAACGTGACGTAGATCTGCCGCGCGAAGTACTTTTCATAGAGCCGCATCGATCATGCTCCCGAGCGGCCGAACAGCGCGCGTGTGAAAAGCGGGCGATTGCGCACCCGCAGCCAGAAGATGAACGCGACGATCGCCGCGACGACCACGTGCAGCGCGACGAGCCCGACACCGAACGACATCTTGCCCTGCTCGATCTGCGCCTGCACGACGTTCAGCAGGTTCGAGTAGGTCAGGTAGATCAGCACGGCCATCACGAGGTTGATCGTGCGGCTGCGGCGCGGATTCTGATAGGCGAGCGGAATGCCGAGCACCATCAGGTTGATCGCGATCAGCGGCAGGCCGGCGCGCCACGCGAATTCCGCGAGGTTGTCGCGCGTCGGGTTGCGCAGCAGCTCGGGCGTCGGCGTGCTGCTCGTGGTCGGCACGTTGACGACCGGCTTGCTCGTGATCTTCACGCCGTAGCGCTCGAACTCCATGATCTTGAAGTTCGGCTGGCCGGGCGTGCCGTCGTAGCGGCGGCCGTCCTCGAGCACGACGAAGCGGTCGCCGTCCTTCGTGGTTTCGGTGTGGCCCGTCTGCGACACGACGACGTTGACCTTGCCGTTCTCGGTGGACGTGACGAACACGTTCTGCACTTTGCTCTGGTCGGGCGTCATCTTCTCGATGAAGAACACGCGATGGTTCGACGCCGATTCGCGGAACTGGCCGGGCGCGAGCAGCGAGATCTCGTCGCGCTGCTGGAAGCGCGCCTTGATCAGCCGGCTCTGCTGGTTCGACCACGGCCAGCCGACGAACGCGAAGAACGTGATCAGCACGATGATGGGCGTCGCGAACACGCCGATCGGCTTGATGAGCCGCGTGAGGCTCACGCCCGACGCGAGCCAGACGACCATTTCGGAGTCCCGGTACCACCGGGTGAGCACGAACAGGATCGACACGAACAGCGTGACGACGAGCATCACCGCAAGATAGCCGATGACGGTCAGGCCGATCAGCACGAGGACGTCCTTCGGGTCGACTTCGCCGGACGCGGCATAGCCGACGATGCGGATCATCATCGTCGTGAGCATGATCGTGAGCAGCACCATGAACACGGCACCAGCCGTATACGCAAGCTCGCGCTGGAGGGAGCGTTCGAAGATCATTCTTGAAGAGAAGAGGGCGGGAGGCAGCGCCCGCGTGGTGCGGCGCTCGCGCCGCCACGGGAAAAATAGCGGATAATTGCGGCTTTCATCCTTAGCCCAGATTTTATCCGAGGACAAGCGCGATGGACTTTAGCATAAAAGGCTGTGATTGGAGCAAAGGCGAGGCGAAGGGGTTCCTGACCGGGAAGTCCGACTGCATCGTGCTCGGCATCTTCGAAGCGCAGACGCTGTCGGGCGCAGCGCTGGACATCGACACGGCCACCAAGGGACTGATTTCGCGCGTCGTGAAGGCCGGCGACATGGACGGCAAGCGCGGCAAGACGCTGTTCCTGCCGGAGGTGTCGGGCATCGGCGCGTCGCGCGTGCTGCTGGTCGGCCTCGGCAAGCAGGATGCTTTCAACCAGAAAGCCTACAACGACGCCGTCACGGCCGCATGGCGCGCGCTGCTCGCGACGAAGGTCGTCCAGGTCACGTTCACGCTCGCGCAGCTGCCGGTCGACGAGCGCGGCTCGGACTGGGGCGTGCGCGCGGCGATTCTCGCGCTGCGCAACGAGACCTACCGGTTCACGCAGATGAAGAGCAAGCCGGAACCGGTCTCGCATACGTTGAAGCGCGTGGTGTTCAGCGTCGAGCCGGCCGACGAGAAGGCCGCGAAGGTCGCGGTCAAGCAGGCCGTCGCGCTCGCGAACGGGATGGATCTGACCCGCGACCTCGGCAACCTGCCGGGCAACGTCTGCACGCCGACCTATCTTGCGAACACCGCGAAGCAGCTCGCGAAGGACTGGGGGATGAAGGCCGAGGTGCTCGGCCTGAAACAGATCCAGGCGCTGAAGATGGGCTCGTTCCTGTCGGTCGCGCGCGCGTCGGTCGAGCCGCCGCAGTTCATCGTGCTGCACTATCAGGGCGCCGCCGCGAAGGCCGCGCCGATCGTGCTGGTCGGCAAGGGCATCACCTTCGACACGGGCGGCATCTCGCTGAAGCCGGGCGAGGGCATGGACGAAATGAAGTACGACATGTGCGGCGCCGGCTCGGTGCTCGGCACGATTCGCGCGGTCGCCGAGATGGGGCTGAAGCTGAACGTCGTCGGCATCATCCCGACCTGCGAGAACATGCCGGGCGGCAACGCGACGAAGCCGGGCGACGTCGTGACGAGCATGAAGGGGCTGACGATCGAGGTGCTGAACACCGACGCCGAAGGCCGCCTGATCCTGTGCGACGCGCTCACGTACGCCGAGCGTTTCAAGCCGGCCGCGGTGATCGACATCGCGACGCTGACGGGCGCCTGCATCATCGCGCTCGGCCATCACAACAGCGGGCTGTTCTCGAAGGACGACGCGCTCGCGGGCGAACTGCTCGACGCGTCGCGCGAGGCGAACGATCCGGCATGGCGTTTGCCGCTCGACGACGAGTATCAAGATCAGCTGAAGTCGAACTTCGCGGATCTCGCCAACATCGGCGGGCGTCCGGCCGGCAGCGTGACGGCCGCCTGCTTCCTGTCGCGCTTCACCGAGAACTACCCGTGGGCGCACCTCGACATCGCGGGCACCGCGTGGAAGAGCGGGGCGGCGAAGGGCGCGACCGGCCGTCCGGTGCCGTTGCTCGCGCAGTTCCTGATCGACCGCGCCGGCCAGTAATGGCGCGAGCGACGACGATGCGGGTACGCGGGTCATGACGCGGATCGATTTCCATTCGAACGTCGGCGATTCGCTCGCGTATGCGTGCCGGCTGCTGCGCAAGGCCTACCAGGCGGGGCAGCCGGTCGTCGTGGTCGCGGAGCCCGCACGCCTGCGCGCGCTCGACGAGCGGCTGTGGACGTTTTCGCCGCTCGACTTCATTCCGCATTGCGGCGTCGACAGCGCGCACGCGGCCGGCACGCCGATCGTGCTCGCCGCCGACCTCGACAAGGCGCCGCATTACCACGTGCTGCTGAACCTCGGCGCGGCCGTGCCCGCGCAGTTCGCGCGCTTCGAGCGGCTGCTCGAAGTGGTCGGCAATGCGCCGGACGAACTGGCCGCAGGCCGTGAACGCTATCGCTTCTACCGCGATCGCGGCTATGCGCTGAACAATTACAAGCAGGGCGGCTAGCCGAAACCGTCGACGGAGTGCTCGCGTGACACAACCCGAACCATCCTCGATTCCGACGCTGACCGACGTTCTCGTGCCGGGCCGGCCGGAACGCGCGCAGGCGCGCGAAGCCGATGTGCCGCCGCAGGCGCCGCAGGCGCAGCACTCGCTGCACGACGACGCGGCGCTGCCGCTACTGACCGATGTGCTCGTGCCGGGCGGCGCGGCCGCGGCGCCGGCTACCGCGTCGTCTACCGTGCCGGCCGCCGCGCCGGAAGCCGAAGCCGATCCCGAAGTCGTCGCCGTGCATCCGGTGCCGACACCCGACGTGCCGGCAGTCGAATGGCCGCCGGCCGACGCGGCGGCGGCGCGCGATGCGGATGCGCCGGCCGAGCCGGGCGCCGCGCGGCAGGTCGTCGCGCAAGACGCGGCGATGGGCGCGCCGCTGTCATCGACATTGGCCGCCGACGTGCCGTCGGGGGACGCCGCCAGTGCAGTCGCACGGTCGCCGGGCCGCCCCGCGGTCGACGACACGCTGCCTGAAGCCGTTGTGCCCGCCGCCGACGAGCCGGTGGCAGTGCTGACGGCCGAGGATGCGCAGCATGTCGCCGAGCGCCTGCGCAACCGTCTGACCGCCTATCTGACCGGCGCAGGGCGCGACGCGATCGAAGCGCGCTGCCGCGAGGCGCTGCACGACCATTCGGCGTGGCTGGTCGGCCAGATCACGCGCGAAGTGGCGCTGGCGCTCGAAACCGAGGTGATGGACTGGGTGCGCGACGCGGTCGACGAGGAAATCGCGCGGCGCCGCGGCACGCGTTCCGACTGAACGGCGAGCGGGCCACTCCGGCGCAGCGGCGCAACGGCGATGCGGCCGCATGTCGAGCGCGCCGCAGCCGGTTTTCATCCGATTCGAATCAGTGCAGCGACATCACCCATTGCGCGAGCGTATGCGCTTCGGCGGTCGTCAGCTGCGTATTGGCCGGCATCGGCACGTTCCCCCACACGCCGACGCTGCCCTTTACGATCGACTGCGCGAGATAGTCGGCCGCATCGCCGCGCGGCGCATAGCGGCGCGCGATGTCGTGGAACGACGGGCCCATCAGCGGCTTGCCGACCGCATGGCAGGCCATGCAGTTCTTGCGTTGCGCGAGCGTCAGTCCGTCGGCCTGCTGCGCCGACGCGGCCGCCGCGCCGCCGGCCAGCAGCGTCGCGAGCAGCGCGCGCAATATCGTTTGTTTCATGCGGTTCTCCGCCGGCGGCACGGCCGGCTTCACGGTCCGCGCATTATAAGAGCAAAGAAGACGCCGGTTCGGCGCGCTGCCGATGGGGCGCGGCGGACGGACTGCCGCACCGCCGAGCCGCCGCACCGCCGAAAACAGCCCGCATGACGGGCCGCACGTCACCCCGTGACCGCGCCCCGATTCGCCGGCCGTGCGAGCGCGGCATACTTGGCGAGCACGCCGCGCGTATAGCGCGGCGCCGGCTGCTTCCATGCGGCGCGGCGGCGCGCGAGCTCCGCATCGTCGACGTTCAGCTGCAGCAGCAGCTTATGCGCGTCGATCGTGATCGAGTCGCCTTCCTGCACGAGCGCGATCGTGCCGCCGACGAAGGCCTCGGGCGCGACGTGGCCGACGACCATCCCCCACGTACCGCCGGAGAAGCGGCCATCGGTGATGAAGCCGACCGATTCGCCGAGCCCCTTGCCGATGATCGCCGACGTCGGCGCGAGCATTTCGGGCATGCCGGGGCCGCCTTGCGGGCCGAGATAGCGCAGCACGAGCACGTCGCCGGCGCGGATCTTGTCGCCGAGGATCGCGTCCATCGCGCTTTGCTCGTCGTCGAACACGCGCGCCGGGCCCGTGATCACCGGGTTCTTCAGCCCGGTGATCTTCGCGACCGCGCCGTCCTCGGCGAGATTGCCCTTCAGGATCGCGAGATGGCCTTCCTTGTATAGCGCACGCTCGATCGGGAAGATCACCTGCTGGTCGGTGCGCGGCACGGACGGCACGTCCTTCAGCTCTTCGGCGAGCGTGCGGCCGGTGATCGTGACGCAGTCGCCGTGGAGCAGGCCCGCATCGAGCAGGATCTTCAGCACCTGCGGAATGCCGCCCGCACGGTGCAGGTCGGTCGCGACGTACTGGCCCGACGGCTTCAGGTCGCAGATCACCGGCACACGCTTGCGGATCCGCTCGAAGTCGTCGATCGTCCAGTCGACCTCGGCCGCATGCGCGATCGCGAGATAGTGCAGCACCGCATTGGTCGAGCCGCCGGTCGCCATGATCAGCGACACCGCGTTCTCGATCGACTGCTTCGTGATGATGTCGCGCGGCTTCAGGTCGCGCTTCACCGCTTCGACGAGCACACGCGCCGATTCGGCGGCCGAATCGACCTTTTCCTGCTCGGGGTTCGCCATCGTCGACGAATACATCAGCGACATGCCGAGCGCCTCGAACGACGAGCTCATCGTGTTCGCGGTGTACATGCCGCCGCACGAGCCCGACGTCGGGCACGCGTTGCGCTCGATGCCTTCGAAATCCTCGTCCGACATGCGCCCGGCCGTGAATTCGCCGACCGCCTCGAACGCCGAGACGATCGTCAGATCCTTGCCTTTCCAGTGGCCCGGGCGGATCGTCCCGCCGTACACGTAGATGCCCGGCACGTTCAGCCGCGCGAGCGCGATCATCCCGCCCGGCATGTTCTTGTCGCAGCCGCCGACCACCACGACGCCGTCCATCCATTGGCCCTGCACGCAGGTCTCGATGCAGTCGGCGATCACCTCGCGCGACACGAGCGAGTACTTCATCCCTTCAGTGCCCATCGACATGCCGTCCGAGATCGTGGGCGTGCCGAAGATCTGCGGATTCGCGCCGGCCGCCTTGATCGCCTCGACGGCCGCGTCGGACAGGCGCTGCAGCCCTGCGTTGCACGGCGTGATCGTCGAATGCCCGTTGGCGATGCCGATCATCGGCTTGTCGAAATCTTCCTTTTGATAGCCGAGGGCGTAATACATCGAACGGTTCGGCGACCGGGCGACGCCGTGCGTGATGTGCTTCGAGCGACGGTTGTACGACATGGGGAGCTCCATCGATTGTTGTGGGGCCGGACCAATCGCGCGGGCGCGCCGTGCGGTGCGGCTCGAACAAGGATGGCGTTTCCGTATTCGCGTGTCCAATATATTATTTGTCGCTTATTAAGTGTTTTTGCGAATGAGTGAGCGATGGCCGAACCGACGCCCGACCTGCGCCAGTGGCGCTATTTCGTGACCGTCGCCGACGAGCGGCATTTCGGCCGCGCCGCCGAGCGGCTGTCGATCACGCAGCCGCCGCTCTCGCAGGCGATCCGCGCGCTCGAGGACGCGCTCGGCGTCGCGCTGTTCGCCCGCACGAAACGCTCGGTCGCGCTGACGGCGGTCGGTGCGGCGCTGCTGCCCGACGTGCGGCGCCTCCTCGCGGCGGCCGATGCGCTGCCGCCGCTCGCGCGGCGCCTCGCGCGCGGCGAGGCCGGTTCGCTCGCGCTCGCGTTCGTCTCGACGGCCGACTACGGGCTGCTGCCGTCGCTGCTGCGCGCATTCGGCGCGCGCTATCCGCAGGTGCGCCTGCAGCTCGCGGAAGCGACGAGCGACGTGCAGGTCGACGAGCTCGTCGCGGGCCGGATCGACGCGGGGCTCGTGATTCCGCCCGTGCCGCCGCGTCATGCGGCCGGGCTGTCGTATCTGCCGGTCGTGCGCGAGCCGCTCGTCGTCGCGATGCCGGCGGGCGCGTCCGACGCGCCGGAAGACACGCCCGTGCACCTCGCCGAGATCGCCGCGCTGCCGCTCGTGATCTTTCCGCGCCGTTTGGCGCCCGGCTTTTATGACATCATTACGGGCTGCTACGGCGCGGCCGGCGCGATACCGCGCATCGGCCAGGAGGCGATCCAGATGCAGACGATCGTCAGCCTCGTGTCGGCCGGCATGGGCGTCGCACTGGTGCCGCAATCGCTGCGTAATCTGCGGCGCACCGGCGTGGTCTACCGGCCGCTCGCCGGCGACGCGCCCGTCGTCGAGACGGGCCTCGTCTGGCGCACCGGCGACGTAAGCCCCGTGCTGGCCGCGTTCATCGAGGTCGTGCGTGCGCAGGCGCCCGCCGCCTGACGTGAACGATGGCGCGCGTGTGCCGTCCAATGCGCGGTGCCGCGCGTCGGCGGGCGCCGTGCCGCATTCGAAAACTTCATCGCTAATCCATGATCATTCACCCGAATTTCGACCCCGTTGCGATCCACCTCGGGCCGCTGGCCGTGCGCTGGTACGGCCTCATGTATCTCGTCGGCTTCATCGCGGCGATCGTCGTCGGCCGGATCCGGCTGAAGCTGCCGCACGTCGCTGCGCAGGGCTGGACCGCGAAGGACATCGACGACATGCTGTTCTACGGCGTGCTCGGCACCGTGCTCGGCGGCCGGCTCGGCTACGTGCTGTTCTACAAGGCCGGCTTCTACCTGTCGCATCCGCTCGACGTGTTCAAGGTGTGGGAAGGCGGGATGTCGTTTCACGGCGGCTTTCTCGGCGTGACGCTCGCGATGGTGCTGTTCGCGTGGCAGCGCAAGCGCCACTGGCTGCAGGTGACCGACTTCGTCGCGCCGATGGTGCCGACGGGGCTCGCCGCGGGGCGACTCGGCAACTTCATCAACGGCGAGCTGTGGGGCCGCGTGACCGATCCGGGCGCGCCGTGGGCGATGCTGTTTCCCGGCGCGATGCGCGACGATGCGGCGTGGCTGCCGAAGCACCCGGAGCTCGTCGAGAAGTGGCATCTCGCCGACGTGTTCATGCAATACCAGATGCTGCCGCGTCATCCGTCGCAGCTCTACGAGATCGCGCTCGAAGGGATCGCGCTGTTCTTCGTGCTGTTCTTCTTCGCGCGCAAACCGCGGCCGATGGGCGCCGTCTCCGCGCTGTTCCTGATCGGCTACGGCCTCGCGCGCTTCACCGTCGAATTCGCGCGCGAGCCCGACGATTTCCTCGGTCTGCTTGCACTCGGGCTGTCGATGGGGCAGTGGCTGTCGCTGCCGATGATCGTCGCGGGCATCGCGCTGATGGTGTGGGCGTATCGGCGCCGCCGCACGGCTGCGGCCGCCGCGTAATGCGAGCCGATGCGGGGCCGATGCGCGCAAGCGCGCGTATCGGCATCGCGCAACAAAAAACGCCGGCCTGCGGGCCGGCGTTTTTACATGCTGCTGGCGCGGCGCGACCCGCGCGCTACGGTTACTTCATCTGCACGGAACCGTTGACCGTCACCGACACGGTCGCCTTGCCGCCTTCGACCGCAATCGGTGCGCTCATCTTCGCGCTGTCCATCGGCGCGGCGGCCATCGCCATCATCCGCGGATACGGCTGCACGTTGCGGCCGCTGCCGACGTTGACGTCGCGGATCGTATAGCTGCTGTAGCCGAACGCTTTCGCCGCTTCGTCCGCGCGTGCACGGAACGACTTGATCGCTTCGGTCGTGAGCTTCTGCTCGGCCGCGCGCTGCGCTTCCGGCGACAGCGAGAACTCGACGTTCGCGACCTGCATGAGATTCGACAGCTGGCCCGCGAGCTTCGACGCCGCGGCGAAATCGCGCGATTCGAGCACGACTTCCGTGCGGCCGCGCCATGCGGAGATCTTGCCGTCGCGATCGGTGCTCGGATAGACGGAGAACGCGCCGGTGTGCGCGGATACGCCCGACACGCCCTTCGCCTGCGCGAGCGCGGCGTCGGCGCGCTGATTCAGCGCGGACGTCAGGCTGCCCGGATCCTTCGCCTGTTGCTCGTAGAACAGCGTGATGTGAATGATGTCCTGCGGCACGTCGGCGCTCGCCTGCGACGACAGCGACAGCACGCCGGCCGGTTCCGGGAAATGGGGGTTCACGGCCTGCGCGTGCGCGGCAGGCGACGCAAGCGTCAACGCGACGGGAACGGCGGCGGCGAGCGCGAGCGACAGCGCGACGGCGGATTTCTTGGTCATTGTTGGACTCTCCTTGTGCGAGGGCGCGCACGCGGTTCGCGCGTGCACGACGCGGGCTGGCCGCGCAACGAAAACGCTGCCGCACCCGATCGGTCCGGCAGCGGATGCTTAGGCTGCGCGAGCGCGTCGCGAGTTCCGCCGGGGCGGCGCGAGCTGACGGGATTTGACGTTCGACATCGTCACTTCATCAGCTTTTCGGTGATGAATTTCCATTCGGCGCGCGTGACGGGCGTGATCGACAGCCGATTGCCGCGCGCGAGCACGCGCATGTCGGCCAGCTCGTCGTGCTCGCGCAGCGCGGCGAGCGGCACGAGCGGCGTCTTCTTCACGAAGCGTACGTCGACGAGCAGCCAGCGCGGCGATTCCGGCGACGATTTCGGATCGTAGTACGGGCTCTTCGGATCAAATTGCGTGGGATCGGGGTAGGGCGTCGACGCGACTTCGGCGAGGCCCGCGATGCCCGGTTCGGGGCAGCTCGAGTGATAGAACAGCACGCCGTCGCCGATCTTCATCGTGTCGCGCATGAAATTGCGCGCCTGATAGTTGCGCACGCCGGTCCACGGCAGCGTGCGTTGCGGGGCGTGCGCGAGATCGTCGATGCTCGCTTCGTCCGGTTCGGACTTCATCAGCCAGAATTGCATGGATCGTAATCGACGCAAAAAGAGGCAGTGTGAGGGCGATCGCGATCGGCGCGTGCACGCATGGCCGCGATGGCGCGCGTGCGCAGGCGATACGCAGACGGACCCTGAAAAAGGAAACGGCATCGGGACTCGCCCGATGCCGTTGGATAGGCCCCCGCCTTAGCCGCTAGGCCGGCATCCTGAACCTGAGGTTCAGAATTGGTCGCAGTTAGCAGCACTTCGGGTACATCAGACAGAGTGACGCGCGCGCCCGTGCTACAAATTTCCGCAACCGTGCACATGGCATTGGTTCAAGGAATATATGACCTTGGCGAACCAGGCAGGGAAGCTGACTGAACTGTGAATCGTTGCGCCAATTTGACCACCGTTGATCGTGGAGATCAAGGGGAATCGACGCATCGATTCGAAGATTTACTGCGTCTCGTGCTGTGCGAGCACCGCACCGAGTTGTTCGTTCATCTGGCGCATTGTACGCCGGATTTCCTCGGCCGGAAATGCTTCACCGTGCCGCACGCTCGTTTGCAGTCGCAGCAATTCCGATGCGAGCGACAGCGCGGCCATGACCGCGATGCGATCGGTGCCGCGCACCGAGCTGTTGGCGCGGATCTTCGACATTTCCGCGTCGACGCGCGCGACCGCTTCGAGCAGCGCCGCTTCCGTTTCGGCCGAGCAGGCGAGACGATAACTCTGACCGAGAATGGAGACTTCGATCTGCTTCGTGCTCATGCATGTTCTCCGTGGCTGGCCGCGTCGTCGCTATCGGTGCGCGCCTGCGCATCCAGCAGGTCGAGCTGATTGTCGGCTTGCTCCGCGCTCTTCGTGCGCGGCAGCTTTTCGAGGATCGCGTTCAGTTTGACTTGCGCGTCGTCGATCTTCGCCGACAGCGTGTCGCGTTCAGCCTCGAGCGCATTGCGTTCGTCGCGCAGCTGCGCGAGTTCCGCACGCACCGCTTCCGCTTCCGCGCGCAGTTGCGCGACCTGCTCCTCGAGCGCGAGCCGTTCCGAGTGATAGCGCTTGTTCAGCGAAATCAGCCGGCCAATATTTTGAGATAGGGTTTCGAGTTCGTTGAGCATCTGCTGCGTCCTCTAAAGACCCAGCATTTTAGCGCGGAATAACGCGCATTCCGACATCTGTAACGTTTCCAGTCGTAACCCCCCTGCTTCTTGCCGCGAATCCGCGGATCGTGCGCGGGATTCGCGCTTGCCAGGCGCGATTCTTGACGCTCGCGCGGCCCGCTCCTAAACTGGCGCCGCCTCGGTGCTCGCGCGTGACACGCGCGGTTAAACGGGAAGCAGGAATGCGCGCGTTCGCCAGGACGCCGCTCACCTGCGCTGCCCCCGCAACGGTAAGCGGCCGCATCGTTCGATGCAGGCCGGCTCGGGCGCGTTTCGCGTGCAATGCACGCAAGCGCGGGCCACTGCGCGTTCGTTCGCGCGGGAAGGCGAGCCGGTGCGCCGCCAGCCCGGATACCGGCCGAGGCGGGGAGCCCGTGCGGGCTTCGTGACGCGCGGCCTGCGGGGAGGCGGGACGCGCAGTGCTTCACGGGACTTTCTTCGATGCCGACCCCAATCGTCCGCCTGGCGCCGCGTGCCGCGTGCGGCTTCGCCGTTCGCTGCGGCGGCGTTCGTGCCCGCGTCTGTGTTTGCGCCGGTGCGTGTGCATGCGTGCGGGGCGGGCGCCATGGTGCGCGTCGCTCTGCGGGCGGCAGCCGCTCGCGCGCAGCGGCGCCGCAGCATCGACCTTGGCTCGCGCACGCCGCCACATGCTCGACCTGCAGCCGACGTCCGCACGGCAGCGTCGATGCCGGCGCTTTCCTCTATATTGCGCAGATCGTGCGCGGCCGCCGCGCCGCGCACCTCGCTTCGCCAACCCGCCCGACCAGGACGATTCGTTTGCCGATCATCGTGACCTCGCGCGCCGCCGCGCCCGTGCCGGCTGCGGCCATCGCGCGCATTCGCGCGCACACGCAGCGCACGGCATGCCGTGCGCTGCGCGCCGTATGAACGCGCGTCGCGCCGCCGCGATCTGGGCCGCGCTCGCGGCCGCCGCCGCGCTACTGCTCGTCGCGTCGCTGTCGATCGGCAGCGTGGCGATGTCGCCGTGGCAGGCGCTCGCGGCGCTCGTGCCGCACGGCAGCGACGCGACGGGCGATGCTGCGGTGTTCGCCGACATCGTGCGCACGCTGCGGCTTCCGCGTGCGTTGGCCGGCTTCGCGTGCGGCGCGTTGCTCGCGCTCGCCGGCGCGCTGTTGCAGGTCCTGCTGCGCAATCCGCTCGCGGAGCCGTACGTGCTCGGCGTGTCGGGCGGCGCGGCCGGCTTCGCGCTCGTCGCGATGATTGCGGGCGGTGCGTGGTGGCTCGTCGATGCATCGGCATTCGCCGGTGCGCTCGTGTCGATCGCGCTCGTGCTTGGCCTCGCACGTCGCGAACTGTGGCGCGGCGAATCGCGCGACGCATCGCCGCGGCTGCTGCTGACCGGCGTCGTGATCGCCGCCGGCTGGGGCGCGCTCGTCACGCTGCTGCTGTCGATCGCGCCCGATGCGCGGCTGCGCGGCATCCTGTTCTGGTTGACCGGCGATCTGAACGGCGCAAGCGCGCCGTGGTTCGCGTGGGGTGCGCTGCTGCTCGCCGCGGCCGTCGCGCTGCCGGCCGCGCCGCAGCTGAACGTGCTGCTGCGCGGCGACGCGGCGGCGTTCGCGCTCGGTGTGCCGGTCGCGCGGCTGCGCGTGCGCGTCTATCTTGCCGCATCGCTCGCCGCCGCGGCCGCGGTCACGACGGCCGGCACGATCGGCTTCGTCGGCCTCGTCGTGCCGCACGCGCTGCGGCTCGCGTTCGGCAACGATCAGCGCATGCTGTTGCCCGCCGCGATGCTCGCGGGCGGCAGCGGCGTGATGGCGGCCGACCTGCTCGCGCGCAGCGCGATCGCGCCCGCGCAATTGCCGGTCGGCGTGATGACCGCGCTGATCGGCGTGCCGGTGTTCCTGTGGATGTTGCTGAGGAGGCCGACACGATGACCGCGGCCAGGTTCGATGCCGCAGAACAAGGCGCCTACGCAGCGCGCGACCTGACGCTGAAGGCCGGCGCACGCACGCTGCTCGCGGCGTTCACGCAGGCGTTCCGGCCCGGCGAAATCTGGTGCGTCGCGGGCCCGAACGGCGCCGGCAAGACGACGCTGCTCGCGACGCTCGCGGGACTGCGGCCGCCGGCCGGCGGCAGTGTCGAGATCGACGGCCGGCCGTTGTCCGCATGGCCGCCCGCGCAACTCGCGCAGCGCCGCGCGCTGATGCCGCAGCAACTGCACGACGCATTCAGCGCGACGGTGTTCGACACGGTGCTGCTCAACCGCTTTCCGTATCTCGCCGGCTGGGGCTGGGAGCGCGACGGCGACCGCGAGGCGGCGCGCGCCGCGCTCGCGACGTTCGGTCTCGGTGCGCTCGCCGGGCGCGACGTGCTGTCGCTGTCGGGCGGCGAGCGGCAGCGCGTCGCACTGGCCGCGACGCTGTGCCAGGACGCGCCGCTGATGCTGCTCGACGAGCCGCTCGCGCATCTGGATCTGCATCACCAGATCGACTGCCTGACCGCGCTGACCGACTGGGTTCACGCGCGCGCGCGCACCGTGCTGTTCTCGTGCCACGACCTGAATCTCGCGCGACGTTTCGCGACGCATGCGCTGCTGCTCGACGGCCGCGGCCAAGCATGGTCGGGGCCGGTATGCGACGTGCTCACGCCCGAACGGGCGAGCGACGCGTTCGGCTATCCGCTCGTGCTGATCCGTGAAAACGGCCGCGATGCATTGCTGCCCGCGTGGCCCGAGCGGCGCGCATGATTTCCATTGTTCCGGCGTACGGCGCAAGCCGCGCCGACGAGGCTTCCTTTCGATGACCACTCCGACCGAATTCCTTCCGCCGATCGCGCCGCTCGACGATGCGCTGCGCAAGCGCCTGCAGCACGTGATCGACCACAAGACGAAGCCGCCCGGCAGTCTCGGCCAGCTCGAGGCGCTCGCGTTGCAGATCGGGCTGATCCAGCGCACCGAGCAGCCGCGCGTGCAGCGCCCGGCGATGATCGTGTTCGCCGGCGATCACGGGATCGCGGTCGAAGGCGTGAGCCCGTATCCGCAAGCGGTGACCGCGCAGATGGTCGCCAACTTTCTCGCCGGCGGCGCGGCGATCAATGCGTTCTCGGGCGTCGCGCAAAGCGAACTCGAGATCGTCGATGCGGGCGTCGCGTCGCCGTTGCCGGCGTCCGAGCGGCTCGTGTCGCTGCCGATCGGCCGCGGCACGCGCAATTTCGCGGTCGAGCCGGCGATGACGCGCGACGACGCGATGGCGGCGCTCGCGGCCGGCGCGGCGCGCGTGCGTCATCACGCGGCGCTCGGCACGAACGTGATCGGCTTCGGCGAGATGGGGATCGCGAACACGTCGGCGGCCGCGTGCCTGATGAGCCGGCTGCTCGATGTGCCGATCGACGCGTGCGTCGGCCGCGGCACGGGTCTCGACGATCAGGGTCTCGCGCACAAGCGCGCGGTACTTGCGCGTGCGCTCGCGCGGCACTCGCACGCGATTGCGCCGCTCGACGTGCTCGCGACGTTCGGCGGTTTCGAGATCGCGATGATGACGGGCGCGTACCTCGCGGCCGCGAGCGAGCGGATGACGATCCTCGTCGACGGCTTCATCTCGACGTCCGCGCTGCTCGTCGCCGAGCGGCTCGCGCCGGGCGTGCGCGACTACTGCGTGTTCTCGCACGCATCGCACGAGGCCGGCCACCGGCGGATGCTCGAGCATTTCGGCGCGAAGCCGCTGCTCGCGCTCGACCTGCGGCTCGGCGAAGGGACGGGTGCCGCGCTCGCGCTGCCGCTCGTGCGCGCGGCCGCCGCGTTTCTCGCCGAGATGGCGAGCTTCGAATCCGCGGGCGTCGACAATCGTGATGCGTGAGCCGGCCCGCGGCGTGCGCGCGGAAGTGCGGTACTTCTTCGTCGCGCTCGGCTATTTCACGCGCGTGCCGGTGCCGAAGGCGATCGGCTACGCGGCCGGCGATCTCGACCAGGCCGCGCGCTATTTCCCGCTCGTCGGCGCCTGCGTCGGCGCATGGGGTGCGCTCGTCTATCTCGCTGCGCTGCGCGTGCTGCCCGCGTCGATCGCCGTCGGGCTGTCGATGGCCGCGACCCTGCTCGCGACGGGCGCGTTTCACGAGGACGGTCTCGCCGACAGCTGCGACGCGTTCGGCGGCGGCTATACGCGCGACGACGTGCTGCGCATCATGCACGACTCGCGGATCGGCACGTTCGGCGCGGTCGCGCTGATCGTCGCGCTCGGCCTGAAGTGGCAGGCGGTGGCCGCGATGCCGCCGCTGCGCGCCGCGTGGACGATGATCGCCGCGCATGCGGCGAGCCGCGCGGCGGCCGTGAGCCTGCTGCTGTCGCTCGACTACGTGCGGCCCGAAGGCAAGGCGAAGCCGGTCGCGCAGCGGATGAACGCGCGCGCAGCGTGCATGGCGGCCGCATTCGGTCTGCCGTGGCTGTTCTGGCCGGACTGGCGCGCGGGCGTCGCGGCGCTCGTCGCACTCGCGCTCGTGCGCGCGTGCGCGGCGCGCTATTTCGTGAAGCGGATCGGCGGCTATACGGGCGACTGTCTCGGCTTCGCGCAGCAGGCGAGCGAGCTCGCGATCTATCTGGTGATGCTCGGATGGATGTCGTCCTGATCCGTCATCCGGCCGTCGCGGTCGCGTCGGGGGTCTGCTACGGACGCACCGACGTGCCGCTGGCCGGTTCTGCCGACGCGGCCGCGCGCCTGCTGCACGATCGGCTGACCGCACTCGGCGCGCCGCTGCCCGCCCGCATCGGCACGAGTCCGCTCACGCGCTGCGCGACGGTCGCCGACCGGCTCGCGCACATGTGCGGCGTGCCGTGCGAACGCGACGCCGGCTGGCAGGAACTCGATTTCGGCGCGTGGGAAATGCAGCGCTGGAACGACATCGATCGTGCGGCGCTCGATGCATGGGCTGCCGATCTGATGCATGCGCGTGCGCACGGCGGCGAAAGCGTCGCGCAGTTTGCCGCACGCGTCGTGCAGCGCGCGGACGCGATCGCGCGGCTCGGCGTCCCGCAATGGATCGTCACGCATGCGGGCGTGATTCGCGCGTTCGCGGCCCATGTGCTGCGCGTGCCGCTCGACACGCTGCTCGCGCGGCCCGTGCCGACGGGCGGTGTCGTCTGGCTGCGAGCGGACGATGGCGGCGATGCGTGGGACGTCGTGCAATGGGACGACGCGTAGCGCGTTATCGGCACGGCATGCGCCGGTTCACGCGCCGGCGCGCAGAACGGCGGCCGCGATCGTCTTTCAGTGCGCCGGCCGGCGCGCGCGTGCAGCATCGAGGTCGGTACAGAGCGCGGCTGCGCCGTCCGCGATGCGCGGCGCGGGTCGCGTCAGCAGATCGCCGTCGATCGCGAACAGGTTGTTGCGCGCGACGGCCGTCATCGCGGGCCATGCACGCCAGCGTTCGAGGCTCGGCAGCGCCTGGTCCGAGCGCGTCGCGCCGCCGCTCGTCGTCACGATCGCTTCCGGATTCGCGGCAAGCACCGCTTCGTCGGTGACGGTCGGCACGAGCGGCTTCAGCGACGCGAACACGTTGCGGCCGCCGCACAGCGCGATCACGTCGCTGATCAGATGCGTGCCGTTCAGCGTCATCAGAGGGCGGTCCCATGCCTGGAAGAACACCGTGACGGGCGCGCGCGCCGCGTAGCGTGCGCGCAGGGCCGCGATATCGCGCTCGAACGACGCGGCCGCCGCATCGGCGGCCGGCTGCGTGCCGAGCAGCGTGCCGAGCCGGCGCAGCGACGACGCGATGTCGTCCAGATGCTTCGGATCGCTGAAGAAGAGCGGAATGTGCAGTGCACGCAGCGCATCGGTCTGTCGCTCGGCATTGCCGTGCCGCCAGACGACGATCAGGTCCGGCCGCAGCGCGGCGATCCGCTCGAGGTCGAGCGCCTTGTTGTCGCCGACGCGCGGCACCGACTTCGCGGCCGGCGGGTAATCGCTGTACGTGACGGTGCCGACGAGCTTGGCGCCGCCGCCGGCCGCGTACAGGAGTTCGGTCACGTGCGGCGCGAGGCTGATCACGCGTTGCGCGGGCGCGGACAGCGTGACGGTCAGGCCGGCGTCGTCGCGTGCGCTGACGTCCGCGTGTGCGAGCGGCGCGTGGGCGAGCAGCGCGAGCATGGCTGCGGACAGCAGCGGGCGCAACGAGCGGGTGTTCATGCCGATGCGCGCTCCAGCGTCGGCACGCATTGCGCGAGCGCGTCGGCGATGCGCTGCCATTCGGCTTCGCTGCCCGGCAGCCCGATGCGCACGCTCGACGGCTGCGCGAAGTAGCGCGTCCAGATGCCGCGCGTCGCGAGCGCCGCATGCAGCGCCGCCGCGCGCGCGTCGTCGGTCCAGCTGTACAGCGGCGTCGCGCGCACCGCGAAGCCGTGCGCGCGCAGCAGCGCGGCGAGTCGTG
>NZ_KV786574.1:0-2453 GCF_001806955.1 Burkholderia sp. HMSC10F09 | reverse complement strand
CTTACCGGGGCCCCATGCTTCGCGGTCGGCTCCGGTTGGCGCTTCAGCGCTTGCCGGAGCCCCATGCTTCGCGGTCGGCTCCGATTAGCACTTCAGCGCTTGCCGGGCCCCATGCTTCGCGGTCGGCTCCCGTTTGCGCTTTAGCGCTTACCGGAGCTCCGTGCTTCGCGGTCGGCCTCGGCTGGCGCTTCAGTGCTTCCCCAGGGCGTCGTTGCTCTACGGACCGGCCGCGGTCCGCGCGTCGGCGGGCACGCCGCCGCGTTCGGCGTTGGCTCGGGGCGTCGCGGCGAGGCGGCACGTCGGCACGATCATTTGCTCGTTACGTGAGCGAATGATCGTATTCGGCCGAATGAAAGTCAAGGCGTCAACCTGGCATTTCGATGGTGCGCCGCACCGGAGGCCTCCGGCGCCGTGCGATGGCTCGGATCAGCCGCCTTCGCGCGTTAGCGCGACGAGTTCCTCGAGCAGCTTGGCTGCAGGCCCCGGCAGGATCCCGTGACGGCGTCGGAACGCGGTCAGCATGCGCCGCGCGAGCGCGTCGCGCACCGGCAGCACGTCGATCGTGCCCGCGCGCTGCTCGGCGCCGAACATCGGCTCCGGCATCCACGACAGGAAACCCGCATGCGCGACGAGGCTCTTCAGCGTCGTGACCGAACGCGTCTCGACCGCGATGTCGGGCAGCGGCAAGCCATGCGAATCGAAGGTCGTGCGTACCTGGTCGAACGGCGCGGTGCCGCGCGGCGGCAGCGCCCAGCGTGCGCGCAGCGTGTCGGCGAGCGTCGGCGGCCGGCCGAGCGCGCGCAGCGGATGGTGCGGCGCGGCAACGATATGGCTGCGATCGGTCCACCGGCATTCGGGAATCGCGACGATCTCGTCGGTGTCGGGCGCCTGCGCGGACAGCGCGAGGTCGATCTCGTGCTTGCAGAGCCCTTCGGCGAGCCGGTCCCATACGCCTTCGAGAATCTCGACGCGCAGGTTCGGCCAGCGATCGAGCACGCGGCCGATCGCGATCGGCAACACGAGGCTCGCGATGCTGCCGACCGCACCGACCTTGATCGTGCCCTTCGCCAGGCCGCGCATCGCGTCGAGCTCCTCGCGCGCGTGTTCGGCCTCGTGCAGGAGCAGCGTCGCATGCGGCAGCAGCGCTTCGCCGAACGCGGTGAGCTGCACGCCTTTCGAGTGGCGCTCGAACAGCGGCGCGCCGACCTGGTCCTCGAGACGCTTCAGGATGCGCGACAGCGCAGGCTGGGTGACGTGCAGCGCGTCGGCCGCGCGGCCGAGGCTGCCGCACGCGACGATCGTGGTGAAGGCGCGAAGCTGGCGGAGGTCGAAAGTCATGCGCAAACGGTATGGGTTTTCGCCAAAAATACAGTATCCGAGAATGGCCTGCACTTCGATACTGTGCGGACCCATCCGTTCTCGAGGAGACGCCCCGCATGTCCGGCCAACCGCACGCCGCCGCCACGCCCGCGACCACCGTTCGCGACGCCGTGATCCATCTGTTCCGCCAGTTCGGCATCGACCGCGTATTTGGCAATCCCGGCTCGACGGAGCTGCCGATGTTCCGCGATTTCCCGGACGATTTCCGCTATGTGCTCGGGCTGCAGGAGGCCGTCGTCGTCGGCATGGCCGACGGCTACGCGCAGGCGTCCGGCAATGCGGCGGTCGTCAATCTCCATTCGGCGGCCGGCGTCGGCAACGCGATGGGCAATCTCTTCACCGCGTACAAGAACCGCACGCCGTTGATCGTTACCGCCGGCCAGCAGGCGCGCGCGATTCTGCCGTTCGAGCCGTTCCTCGGCGCCGCGCAGGCCACCGAGCTGCCGAAGCCGTACGTGAAATGGAGCATCGAGCCGGCGCGCGCGCAGGACGTGCCGGCCGCGATCGCGCGCGCGTACCGGATCGCGATGCAGGAGCCGCGCGGGCCCGTGTTCGTGTCGATCCCGGTCGACGACTGGGACCAGCCGGCCGAACTGCTGCCGGCGCGCGACATGAGCCAGGTCGTGCGGCCCGACCCCGACGCGCTCGCGCGGCTCGGCGACGCGCTCGACGCCGCGCAGCGTCCCGCGTTCGTCGTCGGCGCGGCGCTCGATCGTGCGGGCGCGTGGGACGAGGCCGTGCGGCTCGCCGAACGGCACCGCGCACGCGTGTACGTTGCGCCGATGTCGGGGCGCTGCAGCTTTCCCGAAGACCATCCGCTGTTCGCCGGCTTCCTGCCCGCGATTCGCGAGCAGATCGTCGCGCGGCTCGACGGGCACGATCTCGTGTTCGCGTTCGGCGCGCCCGCATTCACATACCACATCGAGGGTTTCGGCCCGCATGTGCCGCCCGGCGCGACGCTCGTGCAGCTCGTCGACGATCCCGGCACGGCCGCGTGGACGCCGCAAGGCGACGCGGTCGTCGGCAATCTGAAGCTTGCGGCGCGCGATCTGCTCGCGCGGCCCGCGCCCGCC
>NZ_KV786573.1:0-5772 GCF_001806955.1 Burkholderia sp. HMSC10F09 | reverse complement strand
CGGCGGCTCGCGCAGGCGCTCGCCGACGCGGACGCGCTGACGCTGCCCGACGCGCGCGCGCTGCATCCGAAGGCGGCCGCGACGCTCGACGACTGGGCGGCGCGCGGCTGGGTCGACGTGCAGGAGATCGGCTGGTCGGACGCGGCTGTGGGCAATTCTGTGCCCAACGGTGTGGATAACCTGTCGACAACCGGTGGAAGAACTGTGCCGCCGGCGCTGACCGACCAGCAGGCGGAAGCGCTCGACGCGATCCGCGCGGCGCGGGGTTTCGCGCCGTTCCTGCTGCACGGCGTGACCGGCAGCGGCAAGACCGAGGTTTATCTGCACGCGCTCGCGTCGCTGCTCGACACGCGCCCCGATGCGCAGGCGCTCGTGCTCGTCCCCGAAATCAACCTCACCCCGCAGTTCGAGGCCGCGTTCCGCGCGCGCTTCGCGGGCACGCTCGCCGACGACGCGATCGTCACGCTCCACAGCGGCCTGGCCGAAGGCGAACGCGCGCGCAACTGGCTCGCCGCGCATACGGGCCGCGCGCGCATCGTGCTCGGCACGCGGCTCGCGGTGCTCGCGTCGCTGCCGACGCTCGCGCTGATCGTCGTCGACGAGGAACACGAACCGGCGTACAAGCAGCAGGAAGGGTTGCGCTATTCGGCGCGCGATCTCGCGGTTTGGCGCGCGAAGCATCTCGACATTCCGGTCGTGCTCGGCTCGGCGACGCCTTCGCTCGAGAGCTGGTGGCAGGCCGAGCAGGGACGCTACACGCGGCTCACGCTGTCGCGTCGCGCGGTGGCCGATGCGGTGCTGCCGACGGTGCGGCTGATCGACCTCGAAGAGGAGCGGCGGCGCGGGCGCGCATCGACGGGCGGCCTGTCCGGGCCGCTGATCGCCGCGCTGAAGACGCGGCTCGAGCGCGGCGAGCAGAGCCTCGTGTTCCTGAACCGGCGCGGCTACGCGCCGCAGCTCGCCTGCGACGCGTGCGGCTGGGTCGCGGGATGCCCGCGCTGCAGCGCCTATGTCGTGCTGCACAAACCCGAGCATGCGCTGCGCTGCCATCACTGCGGCTGGGAAGCGCGCATTCCGCGCTCGTGCCCCGAATGCGGCAACGTCGACATCGCGCCGCTCGGGCGCGGCACGCAGCGTATCGAGGAGACGCTCGCCGAAGCCGTGCCGGGCGCGCGCGTGCTGCGCATCGACGCGGACAGCACGCGCCGCAAGGGCAGCGCCCAGGCGCTGTTTTCCGACGTGCACGCGGGCGAAGTCGACATCCTGGTCGGCACGCAGATGATCGCAAAGGGGCACGATTTCCAGCGCGTGTCGCTCGTCGGCGTGCTCAACGCCGATACCGCGCTGTTCTCGCACGACTTCCGCGCGAGCGAGCGGCTGTTCGCGCAGCTGATGCAGGTGAGCGGCCGCGCCGGGCGCGCGGGGCTGCCGGGCGAGGTGCTCGTGCAGACGCGCTACCCGCGTCACGCGCTCTATCACGCGCTCGCGCGGCAGGATTACGTCGGCTTCGCGAACTCGACGCTCGGCGAGCGTCGCGACGCCCATTTGCCGCCGTTCGTCTATCAGGCGCTGCTGCGCGCGGAAGCGCGCACGCTCGATGCCGCGCTCGCGTTTCTGCAGCAGGCCGCGGCCGCGCTGCCCGGGCTGCCGGGCGCCGATCGCGTGACCGTCTACGATGCGGTGCCGATGACGATCGTCAAGGTCGCGAACGTCCATCGTGCGCAGCTGCTGCTCGAAAGCGCGTCGCGTGCGGCGCTCCAGCATGCGCTCCGCGCATGGCAGCCGGAACTGCGCGCGCTGAAGGGCGTGCTGCGGTGGAGCGTCGAGGTCGATCCGCTCGACATCTGACGCGCCGCAGCGGCGCGCGCTTGCTCCCGGCGCCGCTTCTTCCTTACACCCGCCGCGGCCACGCGGCCATCCCAGTGCAACCCGTTTTCGTCGCCCGTCCGTGCACGCCGGACGGCGCGGCCGTGCGCGAATGCGTCCGATCAGGGAAAACACCGATTCGCCGACCACGGGCAACCCCTAGGTTGCGACCGGATAAGTGTCTGATTATATTGATTAAACCGATGGTGCAACCCGTCTTGAAATTCGGTTGCACCTTTTTATTGCGTGCCGTAGGATTTCGCGCATCCTCTCACACCACATTGCCGGCCTTGCGCCGGCGCATGAACCCACCATGGCAAGCACGACCCTCGGCGTCAAAGTCGACGACCTTCTCCGCTCACGTCTGAAAGATGCGGCGACGCGTCTCGAACGCACGCCTCACTGGCTCATCAAGCAGGCGATCTTCGCGTATCTGGAGCGGATCGAGCACGGCCAGCTGCCGCCCGAGCTGTCGGGCCACAGCGGCGTCGCGGATCTTGCCGACGGGCACGCGACGGACGGCGAGGACGACAACTCGCCGCACCCGTTCCTCGAGTTCGCGCAGAACGTGCAGCCGCAGTCGGTGCTGCGCGCGGCGATCACGGCCGCGTATCGCCGGCCCGAGCCGGAGTGCGTGCCGTTCCTGATCGGCCAGGCGCGTCTGCCCGCGAATCTGCAGGCCGACGTGCAGTCGCTCGCGACCAGGCTCGTCGAGGCGCTGCGCGAGAAGAGCTCGGGCGGCGGCGTCGAAGGGCTGATCCACGAGTTCTCGCTGTCGAGCCAGGAAGGCGTCGCGCTGATGTGCCTCGCCGAAGCGCTGCTGCGCATCCCGGATCGCGCGACGCGCGACGCGCTGATCCGCGACAAGATCAGCAAGGGCGACTGGCGCTCGCACGTCGGCCATGCGCCGTCGCTGTTCGTGAACGCGGCGACGTGGGGGCTGATGATCACCGGCAAGCTGGTGACGACGAACAGCGAAGCGGGGCTGTCGTCCGCGCTCACGCGCCTGATCGGCCGCGGCGGCGAGCCGCTGATCCGCAAGGGCGTCGACATGGCGATGCGCCTGATGGGCGAGCAGTTCGTCACCGGCGAGACGATTTCCGAAGCGCTCGCGAACAGCCGCAAGTACGAAGCGCGCGGCTTCCGCTACTCGTACGACATGCTCGGCGAAGCGGCGACGACCGAAGAGGATGCGCAGCGCTACTACGCGTCGTACGAGCAGGCGATCCACGCGATCGGCAAGGCGGCCGGCGGCCGCGGCATCTACGAAGGGCCGGGCATCTCGATCAAGCTGTCCGCGCTGCATCCGCGCTATTCGCGTTCGCAGCAGGAACGCACGATGACCGAGCTGCTGCCGCGCGTGCGCGCGCTTGCGCTGCTCGCGCGCCGCTACGACATCGGCCTGAACATCGACGCGGAAGAGGCCGATCGTCTCGAACTGTCGCTCGACCTGCTCGAGGCGCTGTGCTTCGATCCCGATCTCGCGGGCTGGAACGGAATCGGTTTCGTCGTGCAGGGCTACCAGAAGCGCTGCCCGTTCGTGATCGACTATCTGATCGACCTCGCGCGCCGCAGCCGTCATCGTCTGATGATCCGGCTCGTGAAGGGCGCGTACTGGGATACCGAAATCAAGCGCGCGCAGGTCGACGGGCTCGAGGGCTATCCGGTCTACACGCGCAAGATCTACACGGACGTGTCGTATCTGGCGTGCGCGAAGAAGCTGCTCGCGGCGCCCGATGCCGTGTATCCGCAGTTCGCGACGCACAACGCGTACACGCTGGCCGCGATCTATCACCTGGCCGGCCAGAACTACTACCCGGGCCAGTACGAATTCCAGTGCCTGCACGGCATGGGCGAGCCGCTGTACGAGGAAGTCACGGGCCGCGACAAGCTGAACCGTCCGTGCCGCGTGTACGCGCCGGTCGGCACGCACGAGACGCTGCTCGCCTATCTCGTGCGCCGCCTGCTCGAAAACGGCGCGAACACGTCGTTCGTGAACCGCATCGCCGACAAATCCGTCTCGGTGAAGGAACTGGTCGCCGATCCGGTCGACGAGGCATCGAAGGTCGTGCCGCTCGGCGCGCCGCATCCGAAGATTCCGCTGCCGCGCAACCTGTACGGCGACGAGCGTCCCAACTCGATGGGCCTCGATCTGTCGAACGAGCATCGTCTCGCGTCGCTGTCGTCCGCGCTGCTCGCGAGCGCGCATCATCCGTGGCGCGCGGCGCCGATGCTTGCCGACGACGCGCTCGCCGACGCGCCGGCGCGCGACGTACGCAATCCGGCCGACCAGCGCGACATCGTCGGCACGGTCAGCGAAGCGACGGCCGAGCACGTGAGCGCGGCGCTCGCGCATGCGGTCACGGCCGCGCCGATCTGGCAGGCGACGCCGGTCGATGCACGCGCCGACTGCCTCGTGCGCGCGGCCGATCTGCTCGAGGCGCAGATGCACACGCTGATGGGCCTGATCGTGCGCGAAGCCGGCAAGTCGCTGCCGAACGCGATCGCGGAAATCCGCGAAGCGGTCGACTTCCTGCGCTACTACGCGGCGCAGATCCGCGGCGAATTCTCGAACGATACGCATCGTCCGCTCGGCCCGGTCGTCTGCATCAGCCCGTGGAACTTCCCGCTCGCGATCTTCATGGGCCAGGTCGCCGCCGCGCTCGCGGCCGGCAACACGGTGCTCGCGAAGCCTGCGGAGCAGACGCCGCTGATCGCCGCGCAGGCCGTGCGCCTGCTGCGCGAGGCCGGCGTGCCGGCCGGCGCGGTGCAGCTGCTGCCGGGCGACGGCGAGACGGTCGGCGCGGCGCTCGTCGCCGATCCGCGCACGCGCGCGGTGATGTTCACGGGCTCGACCGAGGTTGCGCGCCTGATCAACAAGACGCTGTCCACGCGCCTCGACCCGGACGGCAAGCCGATTCCGCTGATCGCGGAGACGGGCGGCCAGAACGCGATGATCGTCGACTCGTCGGCGCTCGCGGAACAGGTCGTCGCGGACGTGATGCAGTCGTCGTTCGACTCGGCCGGTCAACGGTGTTCGGCGCTGCGCGTTCTGTGTCTGCAGGACGACGTCGCCGATCGCACGCTGACGATGCTCAAGGGCGCGATGCAGGAACTGTCGCTCGGCAACCCGGACCGTCTGTCGACCGACGTCGGCCCGGTGATCGACGCGGACGCGAAGCGCACGATCGACGCACATATCGCGACGATGAAGGACAAGGGCCATGCGGTCACGCAGCTCGCGATGCCGGAAGCGTGCGCGCACGGCACGTTCGTGCCGCCGACGCTGATCGAGATCGGCAGCATCGACGAACTGAAGCGCGAAGTGTTCGGCCCCGTGCTGCACGTCGTGCGCTATCGCCGCAGCCAGCTCGACAAGCTGCTCGAGCAGATCCGCGCGACGGGCTACGGCCTCACGCTCGGGATCCATACGCGGATCGACGAGACGATCGCGCACGTGATCTCGCGCGCGCACGTCGGCAACATCTACGTGAACCGCAACGTGATCGGCGCGGTGGTCGGCGTGCAGCCGTTCGGCGGCGAAGGGCTGTCCGGTACCGGGCCGAAGGCCGGCGGGGCGCTGTATCTGCAGCGTCTGCTCGCGACGCGTCCGTCGGGCCTGCCGCGTTCGCTCGCGCAGTCGCTCGTCGCGGACGGCGCGGTGGAAGGCGGCGAGCGTGCGCACCCGGCGGCGGCGCTCACGGCGCTGCGCGACTGGCTGATCGAGCAGCGCGAGCCGGCGCTGGCCGCGCGCTGCGACGGCTACCTCGCGCAGGTGCCGGCCGGCGCGACCGCCGTGCTGACGGGGCCGACGGGCGAGCGAAACACGTATACACTCGGCCCGCGCGGCACGGTGCTGTGCGTCGCAGCGACGCCGTCCGGCGCACGCGCGCAGCTCGCGGCGGT
>NZ_KV786572.1:0-13556 GCF_001806955.1 Burkholderia sp. HMSC10F09 | reverse complement strand
CGACCGCGCGCGCCGGCGGCGACGCGGCGAGCTCCGTGTCGAACGGATCGTCGGAATCGGCAGCGGCGGCGGAACGGCGGGGTGAGACAGGCATCGGGTCGTGAGCGTGCTTCGCAAGGCAAGTACAATAGCGGCTTTCACGTCGTCCGAACGAACGACGCCGGCCAGGCCGCGCATCCCGCCATCATAGCGGCTCGCGCGCGCCCTTTACGCGTTTCCGCCATGCCGGCGGCGCCCGCCGGCCGTTTCGAACCAGCCCGCATGTTCACGCTTTCCGATTTCGATTTCAATCTGCCGCCCGAGCTGATTGCGCAAACCGCGCTGCCCGACCGCACCGCAAGCCGCCTGCTCGAGGTCGACGCGACGGCCGAGCCCGCGCGCTTCGTCGATCGCCGTTTCGCCGAATTGCCGGCGTGCATCGCGCGCGGCGACCTGCTCGTGTTCAACGATACCAAGGTGCTGAAGGCGCGCTTCTTCGGCCAGAAGGCGAGCGGCGGCCGGATCGAGGTGCTGATCGAGCGCGTGACGGGCTCGCACACGGCGCTCGCGCAGATCCGCGCGAGCAAGTCGCCGGGCGCCGGCACGACGCTGCGCCTCGCCGACGCGTTCGACGTGACGGTCGGCGAACGCGTCGAGCCGTTCTTTACGCTGCACTTTCCGCAGCCGTGCCTCGAGCTGATCGAGCAGTACGGCCGACTGCCGCTGCCGCCGTACATCGAGCACGATCCGGACGCGACCGACGAGACGCGCTATCAGACGGTCTATGCGAGCAACCCGGGCGCGGTCGCCGCGCCGACGGCCGGCCTGCACTTCGACGAGCCGCTGCTCGCGAAGCTCGACGCGATGGGCATCGAGCGCGCGACGCTGACGCTGCACGTCGGCGCGGGCACGTTCCAGCCGGTGCGGGTCGAGAACATCGCCGAGCACAAGATGCACAGCGAGTGGTACGAGCTGCCGCAGTCTCTCGTCGACAAGATCGCGGCCACGCGCGCGCGCGGCGGCAAGGTGATCGCGGTCGGCACGACCTCGATGCGCGCGCTCGAAGCCGCGGCGCGCGACGCCGAAGCCGCCGGCCGGCCGCTCGCGGCGACGCAGGCCGAGACCGACATCTTCATCACGCCCGGCTACCGCTTCCGTGTGGTCGACCGGCTCGTCACGAATTTCCATCTGCCGAAGTCGACGCTGATGATGCTGGTGTCCGCGTTCGCGGGCATCGAGACGATCCGCGCCGCGTACCGCCACGCGATCGAACAGCGCTACCGCTTCTTCAGCTACGGCGACGCGATGCTGCTCACACGGCGCGATACGCCGGAGGCGACGCACGCGTAAGGCGCCGCACGTGCGACGGCCGGCCGTACGGCACGGCCGCCGCGGCGCCTTCGGCACGGGCCCGCCGCTCGCCCACGCCGCGCGCTACGATGGCGCACATCCATTCTTTCCGCCGCCGCTACTCCGGCGGCTTTTTCCAACTTGCGCCGGACTGTTTTCCGGTGGCCAGGAGCACCCCACGATGACCGAAGGTTCATCCCACGATACGCGCGCGCACACGCCCGAAGCCGCGCCCGCCCGCCCCGCCAACGGGCTCGAATTCGAACTGCTGACGACCGACGGCCACGCGCGCCGCGGCCGCGTGAAGCTCAACCACGGCGTCGTCGAGACACCGATCTTCATGCCGGTCGGCACCTACGGCACCGTGAAGGCGATCCAGCCGCGCGAGCTGCACGAGATCAAGGCCCAGATCATCCTCGGCAACACGTTCCACCTGTGGCTGCGCCCGGGCCTCGACACGATCGACGCACACGGCGGTCTGCACGGCTTCATGGGCTGGAACAAGCCGATCCTGACCGACTCGGGCGGCTTCCAGGTGTTCTCGCTCGGCGACCTGCGCAAGATCACCGAGGACGGCGTCACGTTCGCGTCGCCGATCAACGGCGACAAGCTGTTCCTGTCGCCGGAAGTGTCGATGCAGATCCAGAAGGTGCTGAACTCGGACATCGTGATGCAGTTCGACGAATGCACGCCGTACGCGACCGACGGCGTGCCGACCACGCACAAGGAAGCGGCCGACTCGATGCGCATGTCGCTGCGCTGGGCAAAGCGCTCGCTCGACGAGTTCAACCGGCTCGGCAATCCGAACGCGCTATTCGGGATCGTCCAGGGCGGGATGTTCGAGGATCTGCGCGACGAATCGCTCGCGGGCCTGTCGGAACTCGGCTTCCACGGCCTTGCGATCGGCGGGCTGTCGGTCGGCGAGCCGAAAGAGGACATGATGCGCGTGCTGCGCCACGTCGGCCCGAAGCTGCCGGCGCACAAGCCGCACTACCTGATGGGCGTCGGCACGCCCGAGGACCTCGTCGAGGGCGTCGCGAACGGCGTCGACATGTTCGACTGCGTGATGCCCACGCGCAACGCGCGCAACGGCTGGCTCTTCACGCGCTTCGGCGACGTGAAGATCCGCAACGCGACGCACAAGAACTCGCTGAAGCCGCTCGATCCGAGCTGTACGTGCTACACGTGCAGCAACTTCTCGCGCGGCTATCTGCATCACCTGCACCGCGTCGGCGAAATCCTCGGCGCGCAGCTGAACACGATCCACAACCTGCACTACTACCTGCAGCTGATGAGCGAGATCCGCGACGCGATCGAATCGCACACGTTCGACGCGTTCCGCCAGCGCTTCGCGGAGGATCGCGCGAGAGGCGTCGACTGACGGGCCTGGCCGGGCGTGGCCGGCGCATCGTATGCGAACGAAATAATGCGTCGCGCCGCTCGGTCCCGATCGCCAAAACATTACAATTACCTTTCCAAACCGGTCGCGGCAATCGCGCTTCGCGCTTTAACAGCTTGATCCCAAAGCGCATTTGCCGCGCCGTTTGCAGATGGGGCCGGTGGTAGAATAACCGGCTTAATTTTCGATCTTCCCCTACGGAGAGACCAACGTGCCGTTCATTTCCAATGCCTTCGCGCAAGGTGCCGGTGGCGCCGAATCGAGCCTGATGAGCTTCCTGCCGCTCATCCTGATGTTCGCCGTGCTCTACTTCATCATGATCCGTCCGCAGATGAAGCGGCAGAAGGAGCACCGCAACATGCTCGCCGCCATGGCCAAGGGCGACGAAGTCGTCACGAGCGGCGGCCTCGTCGGCAAGGTGACGAAGGTCAGCGAAGGCTACATCGGCGTCGAGATCGCCGAAGGCACCGAAATCACGGTGCAGAAGGCGGCCGTCACGACCATTCTGCCGAAGGGCACGATCAAGTCGCTGTAAGCCCGTCACCGAGCGTCCGGCTCCCGCGTCGCCGCTGCCCTGCCGGGCCGGCCGCCGCGGCGCCGGACGCGACGCTTTCATGCCAACCATCCGTTCGGCCCCCTCATGAATCGTTACCCACTCTGGAAATATGTCGTGATGGTCGTGGCGCTCGCCATCGGCTTTCTGTACACATTGCCCAATTTCTTCGGCGAAGCGCCGGCGGTGCAGGTGTCGAGCGGCAAGGCCACGGTCAAGCTCGACGCGAACACGCTGACGCAGGTCGAAACGGCGCTCGCGGCCGCGCAGATCAAGCCGGACGACGTCACCTTCGAGAACACGGCGACCAACGCGAACATCCGCGTGCGCCTGAAGGACACCGACACGCAGCTGCGCGTGAAGGATCTGCTGCAAAAGACGCTGAACGCCGACCCGAACGATCCGCAATACGTAGTCGCGCTGAACCTGCAGAGCGCCTCGCCGCGCTGGCTGACCGCGCTGCACGCGCTGCCGATGTATCTGGGCCTCGACCTGCGCGGCGGCGTCCACTTCCTGCTCCAGGTCGACATGACGGGCGCGCTCACGAAGAAGCTCGACTCCGATGCGGCCGACGCGCGCTCGCTGCTGCGCGACAAGAACATCCGCGACGGCGGCGTGAGCCGCGTCGATCAATCGGTCGTCGTGAACTTCAGCGACGCGCAGACGGCGGAAGACGCACGCAAGGTGCTCGCGTCGTCGATCACCGAACTGCAATGGGCGACGCAGCCGGGCGGCGGCGGCACGCAGGTCGTCGGCACGTTCACGCCGGCCGTGCAGAAGGCCGTCGAAGATGCCGCGCTGAAGCAGAACCTGACCACGCTGCACAACCGCGTGAACGAACTCGGCGTGTCGGAGCCGATCCTGCAGCAGCAAGGCAACGACCGGATCGTCGTCGAACTGCCGGGCGTGCAGGACACCGCGAAGGCGAAGGACATCATCGGCCGCACGGCGACGCTCGAAGCGCGCCTCGCCGATCCGATCAACACGCATCCGAATCCGAACGATCCGGTGCCGCCGGGCGAGGAACTGTTCACGCAGGGCAACCAGGTGCCCGTGCTGCTGAAGAAGGACGTGATCTTCACCGGCGACCGCATCATCGACGCGTCGGCCGGCTTCGATGAACACCAGCGTCCGTCGGTCAACATCCGCCTCGATTCGGCGGGCGGCCGCGCGGTGCGCACCGTGTCGCGCGACAACATCGGCAAGCCGATGGCGATGGTGCTGTTCGAGAAGGGCAAGGGCGAAGTGCTGACGGTCGCGACGATCCAGTCGGAGCTCGGCGACCGCTTCCAGATCACGGGCCAGCCGACGCCGCAGGCCGCAGCCGATCTCGCGCTGCTGCTGCGCGCCGGCTCGCTCGCCGCGCCGATGGACATCATCGAGGAACGCACGATCGGCCCGAGCCTCGGCGCCGACAACATCAAGATGGGCGTGCACTCGGTGATCTGGGGCTTCTGCGCGATCGCCGTGTTCATGATCGCCTACTACATGCTGTTCGGCGTGATCTCGGTGATCGGTCTGTCGGTGAACCTGCTGCTGCTCGTCGCGGTGCTGTCGCTGATGCAGGCGACGCTGACGCTGCCGGGCATCGCCGCTATCGCGCTCGCACTCGGTATGGCGATCGACTCGAACGTGCTGATCAACGAGCGCGTGCGTGAGGAACTGCGCGCGGGCCAGCCGCCGCAGCTCGCGATCCAGGCCGGCTACGCGCACGCATGGGCGACGATTCTCGACTCGAACGTGACGACGCTGATCGCCGGTCTCGCGCTGCTCGCGTTCGGTTCGGGCCCGGTGCGCGCGTTCGCGATCGTGCACTGCCTCGGCATCCTGACGTCGATGTTCTCCGCGGTGTTCTTCTCGCGCGGGATCGTCAACCTCTGGTACGGCGGCCGCAAGAAGCTGAAGTCGCTCGCGATCGGCCAGGTGTGGCGGCCGGAAGGCGCCGCAGCGGCCGCGTCGCTCGCGGCGGCCGACGAATCGACCGACACCGCGCGCGCCGCGAAGCTCGCCGCCCCGCCGAAGGGCAACGCGCCGCGCGCCGGCAAGCCGCAACTGCGCAACCGTGCGCAGCCGGGCGTGTCGCCGAAGAAACCGGGCTCGACCCAATAAGGCCCCGGAGACGAAGCCATGGAATTTTTCCGCATCCGTAAAGACATTCCGTTCATGCGGCACGCGCTGGTGTTCAACGTGATCTCGCTGGTCACGTTCCTCGCCGCCGTGTTCTTCCTGTTCCACCGCGGGCTGCACCTGTCGGTCGAGTTCACCGGCGGTACGGTGATCGAGGTGCAGTACCAGCAGGCCGCGCAGCTCGAACCCGTGCGCGCGACGCTGGGCAAGCTCGGCTACGCCGACGCGCAAGTGCAGAACTTCGGCACCTCGCGCAACGTCCTGATCCGCCTGCAGTTGAAGGAAGGCCTGACCTCCGCGCAACAGAGCGATCAGGTGATGACGGCGCTGAAGGCGCAAAGTCCGGACGTCACGCTGCAGCGCGTCGAGTTCGTCGGCCCGCAGGTCGGCCGCGAGCTCGCGACCGACGGGCTGCTCGCGCTCGCCTGCGTCGTGATCGGCATCGTGATCTACCTGTCGATCCGCTTCGAATGGAAGTACGCGGTCGCCGGCATCATCGCGAACCTGCACGACGTCGTGATCATTCTCGGGTTCTTCGCGTTCTTCCAGTGGGAGTTCTCGCTCGCGGTGCTCGCGGCGATTCTCGCGGTGCTCGGCTACTCGGTGAACGAGTCGGTCGTCATCTTCGACCGGATCCGCGAGACGTTCCGCCGCGAACGCAAGATGACGGTGCCGGAGGTGATCAACCACGCGATCACGACGACGATGTCGCGGACGATCATCACGCACACGTCGACGGAAATGATGGTGCTGTCGATGTTCTTCTTCGGCGGCCCGACGCTGCACTACTTCGCACTCGCGCTGACGGTCGGCATCATGTTCGGCATCTATTCGTCGGTGTTCGTCGCGGGCTCGCTCGCGATGTGGCTCGGCATCAAGCGCGAAGACTTGATCAAGGAAAAGAAGGTCGCGCACGATCCGGACGATCCGAACGCAGGCGCGCAGGTCTGAGCGCCGCCGCTGCGTCACCGTTGCGGTAAACGCGCAAAGCCGGTCCGACAGGGCCGGCTTTTTTTATGTTTGGTCGCACGCGGCGGCTACGTTCAGCCGCCGGCGTCGAAGCGTTGCCCGGTAGGCTGAAGCGCTCCCCTTCCCCGTCCCCTTACCGCGGGGGTGCAACACTGCGCCGCCGCGACGCCGCCCCTCTCGCGGGCGCGGCGCCGACGCCGCCCCGTCACCGAAACCCGAACCGCCTGCGCAACACGACCAGCGCCGCGAGACTCAGCACTGCCGCGAACATCAGGTAGAAGCTCGGCGCGGTCTTCATCCCGGTCGCCTTGATCAGCCACGCGATGATGAACGGCCCGAAGCCGCCGAAGATCGTCACCGCGACGTTGTACGCGAGCGACATCCCGGTCGTGCGCGTCTGCACCGGAAACACCTCGGACAACAAGCCCGGCAGCGCCGCGAAATAGCCCGTCATCAGCACCGCGAGCAGCACCTGCAGCGCGATCAGCGTGCCGAAGCCCGGATGCGCGACCAGATACGCGAATGCCGGGTAGATCAGCACGAGGAAGCCGAGCGCCGGCGCGAGCATCACGCGCACGCGGCCGTAACGGTCCGACCAGTGGCCGACGAGCGGCGCAAACGCCATCTGGATCACGCCGACGACGAGAATCGCCGCAAACGCGGCCGACGGCGCGAGGCCGAGCTGCTTCACGCCGTAGGTCGGCATGAAGAGCACGAGATACGTCGCGACCGTGCCGAGCACCCCCGCGCCGATCGCAGCGACGAGCCGCGCCTTGTGCGACGCGAACGTGTCGCGCAGCGGGCTCGCGGTGCTTTCGGCCGCGAGGAACTCCGGCGTCTCGTCGACCTTCTTGCGGATGTAGTAAGCCACCGGCCCCAGCAGCAGCCCGAAGAAGAACGGCACGCGCCAGCCCCACGCGGCCATCTGCGCGGCCGTCAGCTGCGCGTTCAGCACGGTGCCGAAGCCGGCCGCGAGCAGCGTCGTCAGGCCCTGGCTCGCGACCTGCCAGCTCGCGAAGAAGCCGCGCCGCCCCGGCACGTGCTCGGCGAGGAACGCGGTCGCGCTGCCGAACTCGCCGCCGGCCGAAAAGCCCTGCATCAGCCGCGCGGCGACGAGGATCAGCGGCGCCGCGATGCCGATCGTCTCGTAGGTCGGCAGCACCGCGATGATCAGCGTGCCCGCCATCATCAGCAGGATCGACAGCGTGAGCGCGGCCTTGCGGCCCGCACGGTCCGCATAGGCGCCGAGCACGATCGCGCCGAGCGGACGCATGAAGAACGACACGCCGAAGGTGCCGAGCGTGAGCAGCAGCGACACGGTGTCGTTGCCGGCCGGAAAGAACAGCCTGGAAATCGTCACCGCGAAAAAGCCGTAGACGACGAGGTCGAACCACTCGAGCGCGTTGCCGATCGACGCGGCGACCACCGCGCGCCACACGCGCGGCGACGAGGCTATGGAACGGGACGGCGTGACGGCATGCATCGGCGATCTCCTTGTCGTTGTACGTTCTGTTCGCGCGCCGCCGCGTACGCGGTCGGCCGCCGCGCCGGCAGGCGCCCGAACGATTATAGGCGCGCAAAAAAAGACCGCCGCGCCCCGATCGGGAGCGCGGCGGCCGGTTCGCGGCGGGCCGGCGCGACGCGCCGCCCGGCTGCGCGCGTTACTGCTGCTTGACGGCTTCGGCCGTGATCAGCAGCTTCGTCTGCATCTTGAAGCCGTACTGCTTGCCGTAGTCGAGGCCGAATTCGTCGCGGTTGAATTCGCCGACCGCGTCGACGCCGCACACTTCGCGCTTGAGCATCGGATGCGGCATGCACTTGAACGAGTCGATCTTGAGCGTCAGCGGCTTCGTGACGCCATGCAGCGTCAGGTTGCCGACGACCGACGCCGGCTTGTCGCCGTCGAACTTGATCGTGCCCTTGTAGATGGCCTGCGGGTACTTGGCGGCGTCGAAGAAGTCGGCCGTCTGCAGATGCTCGTCGAGCTTCGCGCTGCCGGTGTGGATCGACGCGATGTCGGTCGTCACCTCGACCGTCCCCGTCTTCGCCGCGCGATCGAGCGTCACGGTGCCGCTCGACTTGTCGAACTTGCCGCGCCAGACCGACAGGCCGCCGAAGTGATCGGCCTCGAAACTCGGATACGTGTGGCTCGGATCGAACTGGTACGTCGCGCTTTCGGCGAATGCCGAGAACGACAGCGAAGCGGCGAGCGCGCCGGCGGCGATCATCAGATGCTTTTTCAACTCATTCTCCTAGGAACAGCGCCGCGCCCTCGCGCGGCATTCGGGTGGTGCGACAGCCCGCCGCTTACTTCGTCGCGACGAGATGGAACTTGATCTGCACTTCGTCCGCCACGACCGACGTGTCCTTCCATTCGCCGGTGCCGACGTTGAACGTCGAGCGCTTGATCGGCAGCACGCCGTCGAAGGTCTGCGTCGCGCCGCTCTGCGTGACCGTGACGGGCACCGTGACGTTCTCCGTCTTGCCCTTGATCGTCAGCTTGCCGGTCACGTTGTACTTGTTGCCGCCGGCCGGCGCGATCGCCGACGACACGAACGTCGCCTGCGGATACGCCTTCGCGTCGAACCACTCCTTGCCCGCGACCTGGTCGTTGTACATCTTGTCGCCGAGGTCGAAGCTCGCGACGTCGATCGTCATCTGCGCGCTGCCTTGCGCGGCCTTCGCCGGATCGAACTTCACCTGCGCGGAAAACTTCTTGAACACGCCTTCGGTCGGCACGTTCATCTGCCTCGACACCGCGGACACCTTGCTCTTCGCCAGGTCGACGTCGGCGAGCGCCGCGCCCGACGCGACGAGTGACGCCGCGGCGAACGCGGCCAGCATGGAACGGGAGAAAGACACTTTCATGGGATCCTTCATTTGGCAAAGGGAAGCATCCGCGACAGCAGGCCGTCGCGGTCCACCAGCTGGTGCTTGAGCGCCGCGAGCACGTGCAGCGACACGAGCGCAAGCAAAATGTAATTCAAAGACACGTGAAGCGTCTTGAAGGTTTCCTTCAGCACCGGATCGGGATCGATCAGCCGCGGCAGCGGCACGATGCCCAGATAGACGACCGGGATGTTCGAAGCCGAGCTGTACAGATAGCCGGTCGCCGGAATCACGAGCATCAGCACGTACAGCAGCAGATGCCCCACGTGCGCCGCGGTGCGCTGCCACGCGCGCATGCCGGCCGGCAGCGCGGGCGGCACGTGCGTCGCGCGCCACAGCACGCGCACGATCGCGAGCGCGAACACCGTCACGCCGATCCACTTGTGCCACGAGAAGTACTTCAGCTTCGTCGGCGTGAAGCCCGGAATGTCGGTCATCACCCAGCCGAGCGCGAAGCCGCAGACGATCAGCAGCGCGATCAGCCAGTGCAGCGCGATCGCGGTGCCCGTATAGCCCGACGGCGCGGGCCGCAGCGAATTCGATGTCATCTTGCGTTCCTCAGTTCAGCGAACGGCCGCCGGCCGTCGCGGCCGGTACTCGTCACGGGCGCCATGCTACCGCAACCTTTTGACGCGCGCGGCATCTGAGGACAGACGCGTCATCGCGCCGCCCGCTTGCCGCCATGTTACAGACCGGTCACGGCGGCGGCGCCCCTCGACACGGTGCAAAAGGCGTTTTGGTAAGATTGGCGCGGGTTCCGGCCCCGTCGACGCCGCCTTTCGCCGTCGCGCAACCCCTTTGTCCATGCAACGAAACGATCTGATTGCCTGTCACGAGTGCGACGCACTGTTGCATAAACCGCGCCTTAGCGGACACGAAGTCGCGCGCTGCCCGCGCTGCGACGCGATGCTCTATCGCAACAGCGCCTCGCAGATCGAGCGGATCTGCGCGCTCGCGCTCGCCGCGCTGATCACGTTCGTGATCGCGCAGACCTTCCCGATCCTCGAGATGGACGTGAACGGCAACCGCGTACAGACGACGCTGATCGGCGCGATCGACGCGCTCTGGCGGCAGGACATGGCGATCGTCGGCGCGATGGTGTTCTGCTCGACCGTGCTGTTCCCGCTCGTCGAAATGTCGGCGCTGCTGTATCTGCTGCTGCCGATACGGCGCGGCGTGATTCCGCCCGGCTTCAACGCCGTGCTGCGCGCGGTGCAGCTCGTGCGCCCGTGGGGGATGATCGAGGTCTTCATGCTCGGCATCCTCGTGACGATCGTGAAGATGGTGAGCCTCGCGCGCGTCGTGCCGGAAGCGGCGCTGTTCGCGTTCGGCGCGCTCACGCTGATGCTCGCGGTCGTGCTGATGTTCGATCCGCGCACGCTGTGGGACATCGCGGACGATCTGCGCGCCGGCCGCATGCGTACGCCGCGCGACGGCGTCGCGCCGCTGGCCGAAGGCGCCCGCCGATGACGACGCCGACCGCCGCCCGCGAGGGCTATGTCAGCTGCCATGCGTGCGGGCTCGTGCAGACGCCCGACCGGCCGCACGCGCACTGTGCGCGCTGCGGCAGCGCGCTGCACTTTCGCACGCCGAACAGCATCGCGCGCACGTGGGCGCTGCTGATCGCCGCCGCGATCCTCTACATTCCGGCCAACCTGCTGCCGATCATGCGCACCTCGTCGCTGATGGGCTCGCAGCAGGACACGATCATGAGCGGCGTCATCTACTTCTGGGTGTCGGGCGACTGGCCGCTCGCGGTCGTCGTGTTCGTCGCCAGCATCCTCGTGCCGATGCTCAAGCTCGGCGTGCTGCTGATCCTCGTGATCAGCGCGCAGCGCCGCACCGCATGGCGGCCGCTGCAGCGCACGCGCCTGTACCGGATCGTCGAGCGCATCGGCCGCTGGTCGATGCTCGACATCTTCGTCGTGACGCTCACCGTCGCGCTCGTCCATTTCCGCTCGCTTGCCGTCATCACGGCCGGCCCCGGCGCACTTGCGTTCGGCTCGGTCGTAATCCTGACGATGCTCGCGTCGATGCAGTTCGATCCCCGTCTGATCTGGGATCCAGTCGAAACCTCAGGGAAACACCATGAATAGTCCGCAAGGCCCGCAACACGACGAGTCCCGGCCGCCCGACCCGACGATCTCGACGAAAAGCGGCTGGCTGCCGTCGCTCGTCTGGCTCGTGCCGCTGATCGCCGCGCTGATCGGGATCGGCCTCGTCGTGCGCTCGGTGCGCGAACGCGGCCCCGAGATCACGATCAGCTTCCATAGCGCCGAAGGGCTCGAGCCCGGCAAGACGCAGGTCAAGTACAAGGACGTCGAGATCGGCATGGTCAAGACGATCAAGCTGTCGAAGGACCTGTCGCGCGTGCTCGTCGAAGTGCAGCTCAAGAAGGAAGCCGAAGACTTCGCGGTCAAGGACTCGCGCTTCTGGATCGTGCGGCCGCGCGTCGGCGCGACCGGCGTGTCGGGGCTCGGCACGCTGCTGTCCGGCGCGTACATCGGCGTCGACGCGGGCCGCTCGCAGGACGTGCAGACCGACTTCACGGGTCTCGAGAAGCCGCCGGCCGTCACGGCGGACCAGAAGGGCACGCAGTACGTGCTGCGCGGCGATTCGCTCGGCTCCGTCGACATCGGCTCGCCCGTCTACTACCGGCGCGTGCAGGTCGGCCAGGTGGTCGGCTTCTCGCTCGACAAGGACGGCACGGGCGTCACGTTCAACGTGTTCGTCAATGCGCCGTACGACCAGTACGTCGGCACGAACTCGCGCTGGTGGCAGGCGAGCGGCGTCGATCTGCGGCTCGACTCGAGCGGGCTGAAGCTGAACACGCAGTCGCTCGCAACGGTCATCCTCGGCGGCATCGCGTTCCAGACGCCGCCGAACCAGAGCAGCGGTGTGCTCGCGCCGAACAACACGACGTTCCGCCTGGCGGCCGACGAAGGCGACGCGATGCGCGATCCGGACGGCCAGCCGCTGCAGGTCGTGATGAACTTCAACCAGTCGCTGCGCGGGCTCGGGATCGGCGCGCCGGTCGACTTCCGCGGCATCGTGCTCGGCGAAGTGACGAACATCGGCATCGACTACGATCCGAAGACGAAGAACTTCACGATGCCGGTCACGATGAACGTGTATCCGGAACGGCTCGGCCGGCGCTTCCGCGAGACGATTGCGAGCAAGGGCGAAGCGGCGCGCCTCGAGATCGTCCAGCGTCTCGTCCAGCACGGGCTGCGCGGCCAGCTGCGCACCGGCAACCTGCTGACGAGCCAGCTGTACGTCGCGCTCGACTTCTTCCCGAAGGCGCCGCCCGCGAAGGTCGACGTGTCGCATCAGCCGCTCGAGCTGCCGACCGTGCCGAACACGCTCGACGAACTGCAGCTGCAGGTCGCCGACATCGCGAAGAAGCTCGACAAGGTGCCGTTCGACCAGATCGGCGCGAACCTGAACAGCGCGCTGTCGAACGCCGACAAGCTGTTCAAGCAGCTCGACACGCAGGTCGCGCCGGAGGCGCGCGACACGCTGTCGGCCGCGAAGCAGACCTTCTCGACCGCCGAAGCGACGCTGCAGCAGGATTCGCCGCTGCAGTCCGACGTGCGCGGCGCGCTGAAGGAGCTCACGCGCACGCTGCAGTCGCTCAACGCGCTCGCCGACTATCTGGAGCGCCATCCCGAATCGCTGATCAAGGGCAAGCCAGGAGATCAACCATGACGACGACTCGCGTGAACGTTCTCGCGAGCGGCGCGGCAGCCGTGCTCGCCGCACTCGCGCTTGCCGCGTGCAGTTCGCCGCCCGCGCGGTTCTATACGCTCGCCCGCGCCGACGCCGCCGCGCCCGCGCGCACCGCGCCGGCCAATCCGCCGTTCCTGATCGAAGTGCCGTCGGTCGACGTGCCCGAGCAGATCGCGAAGAATCAGCTCGTCGTGCAGAAGGGCGGCGCGCAGGTCGACGTGCTCGAACAGGAGCGCTGGGCAGCGCCGCCCGCCGACGAAATCCGCCGGGCGCTGTCCGACGATCTCGCCGCGCGGCTCGGCACGATCGACGTCGCCGATTCCGCCGTGCCGCCGGGCATGCCCGTGTACCGGATCAGCGTGAACGTGCAGCGCTTCGAATCGTGGCCCGGCAAGCGCGCGGCGATCGACGCGGTATGGAGCGTGCGCGCGGTCGGCTCGCAAGCGGTCATGACGTGCCGCACGAGCGTCGCCGAGCCGGTCGGCAGCGGCTACGACGCGCTGGTCGCCGGCCATCGGCGCGCGCTCGACGCGATAGCGGCGCAGGCGGCGGCCGGCGTGC
>NZ_KV786571.1:0-4395 GCF_001806955.1 Burkholderia sp. HMSC10F09 | reverse complement strand
CGTCAGGCGCGGCGCGCGGTGGCGTAACGCAGAAGACGCCGCCAAAGACGCGAGGGACGCGAGAAACGCCGGAGACGAGCGCGCACGCGCGCGTGCGCCGCACGCTGCAAGTTCACCCATCGCGTATAGCGAATTGCAACCGGCGTGAACGGCCGCGCGAGCGGCATCGCGAAGATCGCAAGGCCGTGCATCGCCAACTCGCCCGCCGCAGCCCCCATCCCTGCCTGCTTCCTTGTCGATCCGCGCCGCGCATCGGTCACGCGCGCGATGCGGGCGCGCACCTTGCTCGACCGCGTGGCGGCGACGATGCCGTTGCCGCATTCGACAAGGAGGTCCGACATGAAAGCAGTCGTATTTCACGGTATCGGCGACATCCGCATCGATACCGTACCCGATCCGGAAGTCGCCGACACCACCGACGCGGTCGTGCGCCTGACGGCCAGCGCGATCTGCGGCACCGATCTGCACATGGTGCGCGGCACGCTAGGCGGCATGAAGCCGGGCACGATTCTTGGGCACGAAGGCGTCGGCATCGTCGAGGCGGTCGGCCGCGACGTGCGTAATCTGCGGCGCGACGACCGCGTGCTGATTCCGTCGACGATCGCATGCGGCCACTGCGTGTACTGCCGTGCCGGCTATACCGCGCAGTGCGACGTCGCGAATCCGGGCGGCCCGCGCGCGGGCACCGCGTTCTTCGGCGGCCCGGCCGACACGGGCGCGTTCGACGGACTGCAGGCCGAATACGCGCGCACGCCGCTCGCGAACGCGAGCCTCATCCGCCTGCCCGACGAAATCGACGACGATCGCGCGATCCTGATGTCCGACATTTTTCCGACCGGCTATTTCGGCGCGCAGCTCGCCGAAGTGAAGCCGGGCGATACGGTCGCCGTGTTCGGCGCGGGCCCGGTCGGGCAGTTCGCGATCGCGAGCGCGAAGCTGATGGGTGCGGGCCGCGTGATCGCGATCGACCGGATCGCATCGCGTCTCGACATGGCCTGTGCGCAGGGCGCGGAAGCGGTCGACTTCTCCGAGGAAGATCCGGTCGACACCGTGCTGCGTCTGACGGGTGGAATCGGCGTCGATCGCGTGATCGACGCGGTCGGTGTCGACGCGATGCGCGCGACGCACGGGCCCGCTGCGGCCGACCACGAGGCCGCGCGTGCGTTCGATGCGGAGGTCGACGCGGTCGCGCCGCGCCGCAAGCCGGACGGCCGCTACTGGGTGCCGGGCGACGGGCCGTCGCAGGTGCTGCAATGGGCGGTGCGCGCGGTCGCGAAGGCGGGCACGGTCGCGGTGATCGGCGTGTATCCGCCGCAGGCGCGCGTGTTTCCGATCGGCGAGGCGATGAACCGCAATCTCACGATCAAGATGGGCAACTGCAATCACCGGACGATCACGCCGCAACTGATCGAACTGGTGCGCAGCGGTGCGTTCGATCCGTTGTCGGTGCTGACGCAGCGCGAGCCGCTGACCAACGCGATCGACGCATATCGCGCCTTCGACGTGCGCGAGCCGGGCTGGATCAAAGTGAAACTGGAGCCGTGATCATGGAACCCGCAACGAACCGCACCGAACTGAACGCGCGCTACGACACGTGCATGGCGGCATGCGACGCATGTGCCCATGCGTGCGACGCCTGCGCCGGCGCGTGTCTCGCGGAGCCCGACCCGCGCGCGCTGACCGCATGCATCGCGCTCGACATCGACTGCGCGCTGCTGTGCCGCTTCGCGTCCGGCGCGATGGCCCGCCGCAGCGTGCTCGCGCCGCAGATCTGCGCACTGTGCGCCCAGGTGTGCGAGCGCTGTGCGGCGGAATGCCGACGCCATACGCACGAGCACTGCCGGCGCTGCGCGCTCGCCTGCGATGCCTGCGCGGCGATGTGCCGCGCGATGGCGTGAACGCGGCCGCTTACGGGCGAGCGTGGAATTTGCGTGCGACGCGCTGCAGCAGCGCGTCGAGCACCGGCATTTCGACGGGCTTCACGAGGTGGTCGTCGAAGCCTGCGCTGGTACTGCGCGCACGGTCCGACGGTTGCGCGTGCCCCGACAACGCGACGCACGCCGTGTCGGCGAGCGCGTCGATCCGGCGCAACGCCTGCAGCAGCGCATACCCGTCGACGTCCGGCATCGTCAGATCGATGAGCATCAGATGCGGCGTGTAGTCGCGTGCGAGCACGAGCGCTTCGTCGGCGCTGTATGCGACGCGCGGCGCGTGGCCTTTGACCTGCAGCAGCACCGCGAGCGTGTCCGCGGAGTCGCGGTTGTCGTCGACGACGACGATGCGCAGCGGCGCGACCGGCGTGTCGGCGGCCGCGCTCGCGGCAGGAAGCTCGGGCTCCGCGCGCGCCGCGCATTCGACCGGCAGCCGGATGATGAACGTCGCGCCGTGACCGGGACCGTCGCTCTCCGCCGAAATCATCCCGCCGTGCAGTTCGACGAACGACCGGCAGATTGCGAGGCCGAGCCCGAAGCCGTCGGACGGCCGATGGGCGGCGCCTTCCTGCTCGAACAGATCGAAGATCGACTCGAGCGCGCCGGGCGCGATCCCGACGCCGCGATCGATCACGCGAATCGCGACGACGGGGCCTTCGACGCGCGCGCGGATATCGATACGCCCGCCGCGCGGCGAAAATTTCGATGCGTTGTCGAGCAGGTTGTGCAGCACCTGCACGAGGCGCGCATCGTCGCCGCGCAGCACGATCGGCTCGGGCGGCAGATCGACGTGGACGGCCTGCTCGCGGGTCGCCAGCTTCGGCTGCACGCTTTCGACGCCGCGGGACACGAGATCGCGTACCGTCACCGGCCGATCCTCGAGCTCGACCTTGCCCGACGTGATACGGCCGACGTCGAGCAGATCGTCGACGAGCCGTGTCAGTTGCCCGACCTGACGGTGCACCGCTTCGCGGCACTGCGCGAGCGCGGGCGCCGGATCGGGCAGGCTCTGCAGCACGCCGACCGAATGGCGCAGCGGCGCGAGATGGTTGCGCAGTTCGTGCGCGAGCATCGCGATGAATACGCTGAGCCGACGCGTGGACGTCTCGAGTTCCTCGAGCCGCCGGCGCTCGGTCATGTCGCGCGTGATCTTGATGAAGCCGCACAGCTGGTCCGACTCGTCGCGCACCGCGGTGATCGTCACGCTGGCCCAGAACAGCGAGCCGTCCTTGCGCACGCGCCAGCCTTCGTCCTCGAAGCGGCCGTGCGTCGCGGCTTCGCGCAGCCCGTACGACGGGCGGCCGGCGGCGAGCGCTTCGGGCGGATAGAAGCGCGAGAAATGGTTGCCGACGATTTCGCTCGCGCGGTAGCCCTTGATGCGCTCGGCGCCCGCGTTCCACGTGACGACGCGACCCTCGGTGTCGAGCATGAACACTGCGTAGTCGGTGATCGAGGCGACGACGGTCTGAAAACGGAATTCCGCGAAGCGATGCAGCAGATCGCCCGCGTCCGGAGCGGGGGACGGCGGGGGATTCGAGTGGGGTCGAATGTCGTCTTTCGTCATCAGAGGCGAGCTCAGCTGCAAATGGAACGCCATTGGCCGTCCGCGGAAAAAGGGGACGGCGGCGTGGTGGTTCGGATCGGCACCCCGAGAGGATACGGGATCGCCGCTTCATTGGCTAATGGGCACGCACGGACCGTGCCGGGTTGGACAAGAGATAGGGGGCCGCGAACGGAGCGTCCAGTGGCGCGCGCCCGCGCGAGCCGCGCCCGTCGCGGCTTGCGCCCCATGGCTCGTGGCCCGGGCCTCCCGCCTCGCACCTCTCGGCTCTCGGCTCTCGGCTCGCAGCCCGCAGCCCGCAGCCCGCAGCCCGCAGCCGCCCCGGCACGCCACTTGCGTCCCTCGCACGCCCGACGACCGGCGCGGCCCGCTGCGGCCGCGCCGCGCATGGCAACCGCGAGGACATAGCGATGAGCACACTGAATCCCGACAACGAGCCGGCCGGCCCGGACGACGAGAACGCGAGCCGCGGCCGCGACGGGCGCGCGCTCGGCCCGAGCGACTCGTCGGACAGCGGCAGCGACACGGCCGGCGCGCGGCGCCATTCGTTCGACGTCGACTCGCCGCTCGACGCGCATGCGCTCGAGCGTGGCGACGCGACGCTCGACAGCGACACGGACCGCGCGGGCACGGGCGAGCGCGCGGCGGCGGACGGCGACGCGACGTTCGAGGAGAGCGCGGACATCGAGCCGGACCGGCTCGAACAGCTCGCCGAGCCGCCCGACGCGGGCGAAGCCGATGAATCCCACGAATTGGACGAGCGCGGCGGCGAGCGTGGCGGCGAGCCCGGCTGACGCGCACGCAAAAACTGCAATTCGGTTGCAGATCGGCACGACCGGCGCGTGCGGCGTACGCGTTCGGGCGCCGCACGCGCGGCATGCCGATTGCGCCGGCGACGCGGCG
>NZ_KV786570.1:0-567 GCF_001806955.1 Burkholderia sp. HMSC10F09 | reverse complement strand
TGCAGGAACGTCCAGTCGCTTTCGAAATGCTGGCGCTGAATGTCGCGCTTGGGCCATACCTTGTTCGGCCGAGGCGTCGTCAGCCGTTTATCCACCGGAAACGGATAGACCGACAGCACGGCGTCCGTGATCTCGACAACCGACATGTCCTGGAAAAGGCGGCAGTCGCTATTCTTGGTCGCATGCCAGAGCCACGGTCGCAACGTCAGCGCATAGACGATCGATCGGCCGTCTTCGCGAACGATCGTCGCCTGACTGACAATGCCGGTGATCTCGCGCATGCCTGCGCCGATATTTCCCATTCCGGCACTACCGGCAAGGCCCGGAATGAAATGCCCCCGGCCTTCGAGCTGAATCGATACGGTCACCTCCGTGCCGATCAACGCATCGAGATCGACGTTCGCCGCGACGCTCGGCGAGAACGCGAGTGCGTCCGGCGTCTTCAGTTCCAGGACGTATTCGAACAACTCGCCTATCGTCTCGCCGCCCGTGAGCCTCACCGGCGTCAGGAGCGATTGGCCACCGTACGTCGGCAACGCCGCGCCGGAAACCGATAGCGTCCGTGAT
>NZ_KV786569.1:0-502 GCF_001806955.1 Burkholderia sp. HMSC10F09 | reverse complement strand
GGCGAAGGCAAGCATCGGCTCGTCCTTTGCGATTCGATGGGAGCACTCCAGCCGCTCGGCGACGCCTATGCCGAGCTTCGCTACGAACCGCCGAACAGTCGGCGCATCGACGAGGAACATATCCACGAATTCTCGGTGTCACATGCGCTGACGACCGGCGCGGTGGCGGCGGTCGACTACGACTACACGTTGCCGCGCGCGAATCTGACCGTGGCGCGCGAAGATCCTCGCGATACGGGCCTCGCCCATCAGGAGCGCTATTCGTGGGGTGACTACGCACAGCCGCAAGCGGGTGCGGCCGGACTCTCCGGCGCGCACAACGAGCCGCGCACCGAAGCGGAATACCTCACGCTGGTGCAGATGCAGGCGTGGCGGTGTCAGGGATTGAGGGCCCACGGCAAGGGCAATTTGCGCGGCATGGTCGCCGGGCAGACGTTCGTGCTGTCGCACTACCCGCAAGAGGCGGCGAATCGCGAGTACGCGGTGATTGCGTGCCGGCTGA
>NZ_KV786568.1:0-14721 GCF_001806955.1 Burkholderia sp. HMSC10F09 | reverse complement strand
CGCGCGGGCGAACCCCGCCCCGCGCGCACCGGCGGCCGCCGGCGACGCGGCCGTGCAGCACCACGAGATTCAGAACAAAGCGATGCCGGGCCCAAGCACCGGCACGCCCCCCGGAGCGGCCGCCGCTGGGCCTGCCGCGTCCGGCTCTCGCAGCGTTTCACCCAGCGCATCCACCTTGATCCAGATGAGGAGTTTCATGCAGCGCGCCACCAAGATAGTCGCCACGATCGGCCCGGCTTCCAGTTCGCCGGAGATTCTGCTGCAGATGATGCAGGCGGGCCTCGACGTCGTGCGGCTCAATTTTTCGCACGGCACGGCCGATGATCACCGCCAGCGCGCCGAAATGGTGCGCGAGGCCGCCCGCAAGGTCGGCCGCGAGATCGCGATCATGGCCGATCTCCAGGGGCCGAAGATCCGCGTCGGCAAGTTCGAGAACGGCAAGACGACGCTGACGCCGGGCCAGCCCTTCATCCTCGACGCGGCCTGCGAACTGGGCAACGACGACCGCGTCGGCCTCGACTACAAGGAACTGCCGCGCGACCTGAAGCCCGGCGACCTGCTGCTGCTGAACGACGGGCTCATCGTGCTGACCGTCGAGCGCGTGCTCGGCGACGAGATCCACACGATCGTCAAGGTGGGCGGCGAGCTGTCGAACAACAAGGGGATCAACCGCCAGGGCGGCGGGCTGTCGGCACCGGCGCTGACCGCGAAGGACATGGAGGACATCCGCACCGCGATGTCGCTCGGCGCGGATCTGGTCGCGGTGTCGTTCCCGAAGAACGCGACCGACATGGAAATGGCGCGCCAGCTCGCGAACATCGCGGGTGCGCCGTACGGCATCAAGCCGAAGATGATCGCGAAGATCGAGCGCGCGGAAGCGATTCCGGCGCTGCAAAGCATCCTCGACGCGTCGGACGGCATCATGGTCGCGCGCGGCGACCTCGCGGTCGAAGTGGGCAACGCGGCCGTGCCTGCGCTGCAGAAACGCATGATCCGGATGGCGCGCGAGTCGAACAAGCTCGTGATCACCGCGACGCAGATGATGGAATCGATGATCCACGCCCCGGTGCCGACGCGCGCGGAAGTGTCCGACGTCGCGAACGCGGTGCTCGACGGCACCGACGCGGTGATGCTGTCGGCCGAGACGGCCGCCGGCAAGTATCCGGTGCAGACGATCGAGGCGATGGCGGCCGTCTGCGTCGAAGCGGAAAAGTCCGAGCAGATCGAGCTCGACAAGGATTTCCTCGACCGCACGTTCACGCGCATCGACCAGTCGATCGCGATGGGCGCACTGTTTACGGCCTACCACCTCGGTGCGAAGGCGATCGTTGCGCTGACCGAATCGGGCGCGACCGCGCTGTGGATGTCGCGTCACTACACGCACGTGCCGATCTTCGCGCTGACGCCGCGCGTCGGCAGCGAGCGCGCGATGGCGCTGTTCCGCAACGTGACGCCGCTCCACGTCGACTTCAACAGCGACCGCGACAGCGCGCTGCAGGCGGCGCTCGAGACGATCGTCAAGCGCGGCTACGTCGCGCACGGCGACATGGTCGTGTTGACCGTCGGCGAGCCGATGGGGCAGGCGGGCGGAACCAACACGCTGAAGATCGTGCGCGTCGGCGAGCACTATTGAGCCGTCGCGGAAGACGCGCCGGCGGGGCGGCCGGCGGCCCGATTCGATCGGGCACCGTTTTTGTTCGGTAAAAGCCGCGCGGGGTGGAGGCCCCGCGCGGCTTTTTTCTTATTTTTGTGCCGATTGTGCGATGCGAACGTAACAAATTGCGAGGCGCGGGCGCCGCGCGGTCGGATTCCGGGGCGCTTCGCGATAAAATGCGGCTATTCGACGCTCAGCCGCGCCGAGCCGCCCGGTCCGACCGGCGCGCGCCGCGCAGGCGTCAGGGCGCACCGGTTTTCATTCCAAGGAGTTCCACAATGCCTCTCGTATCAATGCGTCAATTGCTGGACCACGCGGCAGAGCACGGCTACGGCCTGCCGGCCTTCAACGTGAACAACCTGGAGCAGGTCCAGGCGATCATGGCGGCCGCGGACCAGGTCGGCGCGCCCGTGATCATGCAGGCATCGGCCGGCGCGCGGAAGTATGCGGGCGAGCCGTTCCTGCGCCACCTGATCGAAGCGGCTGTCGAGTCGTATCCGCACATCCCGGTCGTGATGCATCAGGATCACGGCCAGTCGCCGGCGGTCTGCATGGCCGCGATCCGCAGCGGCTTCACGAGCGTGATGATGGACGGTTCGCTCGAAGCGGACGGCAAGACCGTCGCCTCGTACGAGTACAACGTCGACGTGTCGCGCAAGGTCGTCGAGATGGCGCACTCGATCGGCGTGACGGTCGAAGCGGAACTCGGCGTGCTCGGCTCGCTCGAGACGATGAAGGGCGACAAGGAAGACGGCCACGGCGCGGAAGGCACGATGACGCGCGAGCAGCTGCTGACCGATCCGGAGCAGGCCGCCGACTTCGTGAAGCTGACGCAGTGCGACGCGCTCGCGATCGCGATCGGTACGTCGCACGGCGCGTACAAGTTCACGAAGAAGCCGACGGGCGACATCCTGTCGATTCAGCGCATCAAGGAAATCCACGCACGCATTCCGAACACGCACCTCGTGATGCACGGTTCGTCGTCGGTGCCGCAGGAACTGCTCGCCGAGATCCGCGAATTCGGCGGCGACATGAAGGAAACCTACGGCGTGCCGGTCGAGGAAATCCAGGAAGGCATCAAGCACGGCGTGCGCAAGGTCAACATCGACACCGACCTGCGTCTCGCGATCACCGGCGCGATCCGCCGCTACATGTTCGAGAACCCGTCGAAGTTCGACCCGCGCGACTATCTGAAGCCCGCGCGCGAAGCGGCAAAGAAGGTCTGCGTCGACCGCTACCTCGCGTTCGGCTGCGAAGGCCAGGCCGCGAAGATCAAGCCGGTGCCGCTCGAGAAGATCGCCGAGAAGTACAAGTCCGGCGAGCTCGCGCAGGTCGTGCGCTGAGACTGTAGTACGATTTGCCCCGCCGCAAGGCAGGGGCGGGCCGCCCGGCCGGAGCGATTCCGGCGGCGGCCGTTCCGTCCGGCCGAACGAGGGCCGGCCGGCAACCGCGCGGGCGCAGCCGCCCGCCGGTTCGCCGACGTATCGCAAGGCCGCCGTTCCCGCCAGCCGCGGGGAACGGCGTTTCCCTTTTTGTTTGGCTCCTTATCTGCGAAAAGACGATGTCTACCCTTTACGAATCCACGCTCCGCTCGCTGCCGCTCCTCGGTCGCGGCAAGGTCCGCGACAACTATGCGGTCGGCAACGACAAGCTCCTGATCGTCACGACCGATCGTCTGTCGGCATTCGACGTGATCATGGGCGAGCCGATTCCGAACAAGGGCCGCGTGCTGAACCAGATGGCGAACTTCTGGTTCGACAAGCTCGCGCACATCGTGCCGAACCACCTGACCGGCGACGCACCCGAAGCCGTCGTCGCGGCGGACGAGGTCGAGCAGGTGAAGGGCCGCGCCGTGGTCGTCAAGCGTCTCGAGCCGATCCTGATCGAAGCGGTCGTGCGCGGCTATCTGGCCGGCAGCGGCTGGAAGGAATACCAGGCGACGGGCGCCGTGTGCGGCGTGCAGCTGCCGGCCGGTCTGCAGAATGCGCAGAAGCTGCCCGAGCCGATCTTCACGCCCGCGGCCAAGGCCGAGATGGGCGAACACGACGAGAACATCACGTTCGAGGAAACCGAGCGCCGCATCGGCACCGAGCTCGCCGCGACGATCCGCGACATCTCGATCAAGCTGTACAAGGAAGCGGCCGACTATGCGGCCACGCGCGGCATCATCATCGCCGACACGAAGTTCGAATTCGGCCTCGACAACCACGGCAAGCTGTATCTGATGGACGAAGTGCTGACGGCCGACTCGTCGCGCTTCTGGCCGGCCGACCAGTACCAGGTCGGCACGAACCCGCCGTCGTTCGACAAGCAGTTCGTGCGCGACTGGCTCGAGGCGCAGCCGTGGGGCAAGACCGCGCCGGCGCCGGCGCTGCCGGCCGACGTCGTCGAGAAGACTGCCGCGAAGTACCAGGAAGCGCTCGAGCGCATCACGGGCCAGCCACTCGCCTGACGGGGGAATGCACGAAATGAGCGAAGTCCAGACCGCCCACACGCACAGCGCGCCACTCGTCGGCGTGCTGATGGGTTCGAGTTCCGACTGGGACGTGATGAAGCACGCGGTAGCGATCCTGCAGGAATTCGGCGTGCCGTACGAAGCGAAGGTCGTGTCCGCGCACCGGATGCCCGACGAGATGTTCGACTATGCGGAGAAGGCGCGCGAGCGCGGCCTGCGCGCGATCATCGCGGGCGCCGGCGGTGCCGCGCACCTGCCCGGCATGCTCGCGGCGAAGACGACGGTGCCCGTGCTCGGCGTGCCGGTCGCCAGCAAGTACCTGAAGGGCGTCGATTCGCTGCACTCGATCGTGCAGATGCCGAAGGGCGTGCCGGTCGCAACGTTCGCGATCGGCGAGGCCGGCGCAGCGAATGCCGCGCTGTTCGCGGTGTCGATCCTGTCCGGCACGTCGGTCGACTACGCGAACCGGCTCGCGGCGTTCCGCGTGCGCCAGAACGAAGCCGCGCACGCGATGGTGCTGCCGCCGCTCGAATGACGGGACGGCGCGCGCCGCACGGCACGCGCCGGATTTTCCCTGTGCGGCGGGCGCTTCCCGTTTCCCGTCGCGATCGATCACTGACATGACCGCAACTCCTGATTCCGTTTCCCCGATCCTGCCCGGCGCGTGGCTGGGCATGGTCGGCGGCGGCCAGCTCGGCCGCATGTTCTGTTTTGCCGCCCAGTCGATGGGCTACCGCGTCGCCGTGCTCGATCCCGATCCGGCGAGCCCCGCCGGCGCGGTCGCCGATCGCCACCTGCGCGCCGCGTATGACGACGAGGCCGCGCTGACCGAACTGGCCGCGCTGTGCGACGCGGTATCGACCGAATTCGAGAACGTGCCGGCCGCGAGCCTCGATTTCCTCGCGCGCACGACGTTCGTCGCGCCTGCCGGCCGTTGCGTCGCGATCGCGCAGGACCGGATCGCCGAAAAGCGCTTCATCGAGGCGTCGGGCGTGCCGGTCGCGCCGCACGTCGCGATCGAATCGGCCGCCGCGCTCGCAGCGCTCGACGATGCGGCGCTCGACGCGGTGCTGCCGGGCATTCTGAAGACTGCGCGGCTCGGCTACGACGGCAAGGGCCAGGTGCGTGTGCGCACCGCGCAGGAAGCGCGCGAGGCGTATGCGTCGCTCGGCGGCGTGCCGTGCGTGCTCGAGAAGCGGCTGCCGCTGAAATACGAGGTGTCCGCACTGATCGCGCGCGGCGCCGACGGCCGCTCGGCCGCGTTCCCGCTCGCGCAGAACGCGCACCACAACGGCATTCTCGCGCTGACCGTCGTGCCGGCGCCGGCCGCCGACGACGCGCTCGTCGCGCAGGCGCAGCAGGCCGCGGTGCGCATCGCCGATACGCTCGGCTACGTCGGCGTGCTGTGCGTCGAGTTCTTCGTGCTCGAAGACGGTTCGCTCGTGGCGAACGAGATGGCGCCGCGCCCGCACAATTCCGGACACTACACGGTCGATGCGTGCGCAACGAGCCAGTTCGAGCAGCAGGTGCGCGCAATGACGCGCATGCCGCTCGGCAATCCGCGCCAGCATTCGCCGGCCGCGATGCTGAACATTCTCGGCGACGTCTGGTTTCCGCATGGCGCGGCAAGCGACGCCGTCACGCCGCCGTGGGACGCGGTCGCCGCGATGCCGACCGCGCATCTGCATCTGTACGGCAAGGAAGAGGCGCGCGTCGGCCGCAAGATGGGCCACGTGAATTTCACTGCCGCGACGCGCGACGAAGCGGTCGCCGCCGCGCATGCGTGCGCGCAGCTGCTGCGTGTGCCGCTCGACTGAGGCGCCGGCCGATGTCCATCGATCTCCCGAAGTCCGTGACGCCCGCGCAGATCGACGCGGCGGCCGCGCTGCTCGATGCGGGGCAGCTCGTCGCGTTTCCGACCGAAACCGTCTACGGGCTCGGCGGCGACGCGGCGAGCCCCGACGCCGTCGCGCGCATCTACGCGGCGAAGGGGCGGCCCGCGAACCATCCGGTGATCGTGCACTTGCCGCCCGGCGGCGATCCCGCGTACTGGGCGGCCGAGCTGCCGGCCGATGCGCAGAAGCTGATCGACGCATTCTGGCCGGGCCCGCTGACGCTGATCCTGAAGCGCCATCCGCGCATTCCGGACGCGGTGAGCGGCGGCCAGGACTCGGTCGGGCTGCGCTGCCCGTCGCATCCGGTCGCGCAGGCGCTGCTCGCCGCGTTCAGCGCGCGGCGCGGCGGTCACGGCGGGGTGGCTGCGCCGTCCGCGAACCGGTTCGGCCACGTGAGCCCGACGACCGCGCAGCACGTGCGCGACGAATTCGGCGACACGGTGCACGTGCTCGACGGCGGCGCGTCCGAAGTCGGGATCGAATCGACGATTCTCGATCTGTCGCGCGGCTTTCCGGCGCTGCTGCGTCCGGGCCACGTGACGCCGCAGCAGATCGCCGACGTGCTCGGTCGTGCGCCGCGGCTGCCGGACGGCAGCGACGCGACTGCGCCGCGCGCGTCGGGCACGCTGAAGGCGCACTACGCGCCGCGCACGCCGCTCGCGCTGCTGCCGTTCGATGCGCTGGAGCCGCTGCTCGCGGCGGCGCAGGCCGACGGCGAACGCGTCGCGCTGGTCGCGCGCGCATCGCGCGCGGGGCGCTGGGCGCAGGCCGACGGCGTGCATTTCGTCGCGGCCCCCGAAGATCCGCAAGCGTATGCGCGCGATCTGTACGGGATGCTGCGCGCGCTCGATCGCGCGCAGGTCGCGCGGATACTCGTCGAAAAGCTGCCCGAGACGGTCGAGTGGATCGCGGTCAACGATCGTCTCGGCCGCGCGGCCGCGGCGTTCGAAGCGAGCGATTGAATCGGGCCGGCCGCATGCCGTGCGCGCATGTCGGCCCTGTCGTCGTCGCAATGAAAAACCGCCCGACCGGCGAACCGGTCGGGCGGTTTTCGTTGAAGCGTACCGATCGCGCGCCGCTTACTTGCCGACGCCCGATGCCGCGATCTGCTGCTCGACGTACTGCGCGAACAGCGCGTGCAGGCGCGTCGTCGGATGGACGGTGTCCGCGAACATGTACGTCTGGTCGGCGTTCGGCGCCGTGTACGTCTGCGGCGAGCAGAACAGCGACGAGCCGAATGCGCTCGGATCCGCCACGCCGTACTGCGTCGCCGCGGCCACCATCGCCTTCAGGTTGCAGGCCGTATCGGTGTTCGACACCGTGAAGCCGTTCGCCTGATACGCCGCGAGGATGCCGTCCTGCCATTTGAAGGTGTCGAGCAGCACGTACTTGCTCGTGTCGACCTTCAGCGCCTGCAGCGTCGCGGCGAGCGTGCCGTTGAACAGCATCGACAGCTGCGTGAGCGTCGTCTGCGTGCCGCCCTGGAGCGCGAGCGGCGTGCCGCCGATGTCGGGCACGTTCGACACGAACACGTGCGTCGCGCCGGCCGCGACGATCTGCTGCACGAGGCCCGCGAGCTGCTGCGCGGCGAGCCCGATGTTCTGCTGCAGCTGCGTCGGCGTGATCGCGCCGGCCTGCAATGCGGCCACCTGATAGAAGATGTCGTTCGCGCCGCCGTTCAGCAGCACGATCTGGTTCGCGTTGAAGCTGCCGTGCTGCTGCAGGTATTGCTGGATCTGCGCGGCGATCGGCGTCGTCGTCGCCTGCGCGTAGTCGGCGTTCGGCACGCTCGCGGCGGCGTGGCCGATGCCCGGCTGCTGCGTGACGCGCGAGCCGCCCTGCGCGTAGCCGAGGCCGCCCGTCGCCTGCAGCGGCACGCCGAAGCCGCCCTGGTTGGCCGGCTGCAGCGTGTCGCCGTAGTACTGCGCGACGTTCTGCGTCCAGACCTGACCGGGGTTCGTCGTGAAGCGGCCGCCGCCGAACCCGAGCTTGATCTGCGAGTAGGTGCCGACGTCGGACAGGCTGTCGCCGAACGAGACGACCTGCATCTTCACGCCGGAAGGCGGCGTGTTCGACGCGCTGCCGCCGTTGTCGTCGCCGCCGCCGCAGGCGGCGAGCAGCGCGAGCGCCGCGCCGGCGATCGCGACCTGCGCGCCGCGCAGCAAACGGTGGCGGGTGCGCGACGGAAGGTTTCGTTGTGTTTGCATCGATCGATCTCCTCGTAGATATGGCCTTGCATGTTTGCGCATGCCCGCTCAGGTTCGGGCTGCGCGACGGCCGTTGGCTGAAATGGATTATTCGTTGTGTACGCCGGCAAGCGGTGCGCGGCGCGGATCGCGATCGGCCGTGTCGCCGATCTGCGCATGATAAGCGCTCGCCCACTCGGGCGGGCCGACGATCGCGCGCAATTTGTTGCGCCATCCCTCGACACGCAGTGCGTCGGCCACCATCGCGCGCCATTCGTGAAAGGTCGCGACGAGCGGGTTGTTCGACTCGAGCCGCTCGACGATGCCGTACTGCGGCGGATCGTCGGTCGCCTCGTCGACATAGCTGCCGAACAGGCGATCCCAGATCACGAGCACGCCCGCGTAATTGCGGTCGATGTAGCGCGCGTTGCGCGCATGGTGCGCGCGATGGATCGACGGTGTGTTGAACACGTATTCGAGCCAGCCGAGCTTGCCGATCGCCTGCGTGTGCACGAAGAACTGGAACGCGAGATTGATCAGCACGATGCCGACGATCTGCTGCGGCGGAAAGCCGAGCACCGCGAGCGGCAGCCAGAACACCCACATGCCGGCGACCGGATACATGAGGCTCTGGCGAAATGCGGTCGAGAAGTTCATCCGCTCGGACGAGTGATGCACGACGTGCGCGGCCCACAGCCAGCGCACGCGATGGCTCGCGCGATGAAACACGTAGTAGAGGAAGTCCTGCGCGACGAACAGCACCGCGAACGACAGCCAGCCGTCGTGCCAGGTGAACAGGCGATAGCGGTCGTAGCAGTACGCGTAGACGGGGATCACGAACACCCACGCGAGCTTGTCGGCGCCCTGATGCATCAGCGCGAGCGCCGCATTGCAGAGCGTGTCGCGCCATGCGTACACGTGGTCCTGCGGACGCGTGCGTGCGAGGTACCACGCCTCCCAGCCGATGCAGAGCAGGAAGACGGGCGCCAGCGCGAGCAGAAGCCATTCGACGTCGAATCGCATGGGCGTGTCTCCTCCTTTCCCCTGCAAGCCGTGAGGCCGGGCGTGTCGCCCGTTGTAGATATCGGTCAGGCCAACAGCCTACGCAATCGCCACCGGCTAGGCGAGAGGGCAGCGTAGAGGGTTCCCTCTGAGGATAGGGTTTTCACCGAAGCCGCGCCGGGCGTGGGCGGGCGGTGCGGCCCCGTTTCGGCGAGGCCGCGTTCGTCAGTGCGCGCCCGCGTAGATCCACTCGAGCAGCGTGTCGTGCGCGGCACGTGCGGCTTCCGCATGATCGTCGTTGATGAAGCTGACGACCACGTAGCTCTGGCCGTCCGCGCCCGCGACGTAGCCGGCGATCGCGCGCACGTCGCGCAGCGTGCCGGTCTTGATATGCGCGTTGCCAAGCACGCCGGCGTTGGTCAGCCGGTTCTTCATCGTGCCGTCGATGCCGGCGATCGGCAGCGAGTCGATGAATGCCTGCGCGACCGGGCTCGCGTTCGCGGCCTGTAGCAGCGCGGCGAGCGACAGCGCGCTCACGTGTTCGTCGCGCGACAGCCCCGAGCCGTTGTCGAGCACGAGGTCGGGCATCGCGATGCCGTTCTTCTGCAGGAACGCGCGGATCACGCGGCTCGACTGCTCGGGCGTCGCGGGCGGCTTGCCGGCGACCGCGCCGATCGTCAGGAACAGATTGCGCGCCATCACGTTGTTGCTGAACTTGTTGATGTCGTACACGACGCTGCCGAGCACCGGGCCGTGATGTACGGCGACCGGCCCCGCGATCGTGCCGCCGTCCTGCTGCCAGAGCGCGAGGAAGCCGCGCGCGAAGAACGTCGTGTGATCGAGGATCGCGAGATTGGTCGTGCGCGCGCCGCAGCGCAGCGGGTAGTCGCCGGCGAACGACGCGGTCAGCATCGCGCCGTCGGCGTTCAGCGTGGGGCGTGCGGCAGCCGCCGCGCTCGCGCACGAGCCGCTGCCTTCGTACAGCTGGTTGTCGATCGACAGGTTCGCGAGCGGCGGCAGCACGTCGACGGCGACCTTGCCGTCTTCGCCCGGCGTGACGGTAAACGAGATCGCCTTGAACGCGTACAGCAGCGGGTCGGGGCCGACGTTGTACGGCGCGCTCACGTCGTCGTCGAACGACGGCAGGTCGCGCGTCGACGCGGCGAAATAGCTCTTGTCGAGCACGAGGCCGCCGGCGACGCGCTTGATGCCGGCCTTGCGGATCTTGTCGACGAGGTCGATCAGCTCCTCGGGCACGAGCTTCGGATCGCCGGTGCCCTTGATGTAGAGATTGCCCTGCAGCGTGCCGTCCGGATCGACCGGGCCGTCCGCATACGCGGTCGTGCGCCAGCGGAAGTCGGGGCCGAGGATCGACAGGCCCGCGAACGTCGTGACGAGCTTCATCGTCGATGCGGGCAGCATCGGCCGATTCGCGTTCCACGCGATCAGCGGCTGCGGATCGCCGACGCGCTCGACGACGACGCTCATCGCCGACGCCGGTACCTTCGCGCGCTGCAGTGCGACGAGCACGGACGCCGGCAGGCCGGCGGCGCGCGCGGCCGCCGAGACGACCGGCGCGCGTCGCGCGTCCTTGTGGGGTTTCTTGCGGGCGTGTGCGGCGGGCGCGAACGCGAGCGCCGTGCAGGTGGCGACGACGGCGGCCGCGCGCAGGCAGACGCGTGCGCGCGGGGCGAAGCGGGTGGAGAGAGCGGAAATCGGCATGGACGAATACGGGAAAAGCGGGAGCTCGGGCAAGGCGCGCGGCGCGCCGAAGCGCACATTGTAGAGACAAGTGCGACAAGTACGACGAAATCGCGGAGGGCGCGCGCGGTCGCGCGCAGGATTCGCGGCGCTACAATGGGCGGCATCTGTCACTCGTCCCATGGATGCGATTCCGATGCGGATTCTGCTTGTCGAAGACGACCGGATGATTGCCGAAGGCGTGCGCAAGGCGCTGCGCTCGGACGGCTTCGCGGTCGACTGGGTGCAGGACGGCGAGTCGGCGCTCACGGCGCTCGGCGGCGAGTCCTACGACCTGCTGCTGCTCGATCTCGGCCTGCCCAAGCGCGACGGCATCGACGTGCTGCGCACGCTGCGCGCGCGCGGGCTGTCGCTGCCGGTCCTGATCGTCACCGCGCGCGATGCGATCGCCGATCGCGTGAAGGGGCTCGACGCGGGTGCCGACGACTATCTGGTCAAGCCGTTCGATCTCGACGAACTCGGCGCGCGGATGCGCGCGCTGATCCGCCGGCAGGCCGGGCGCAGCGAGTCGCTGATCCGCCACGGCGCGCTGACGCTCGATCCGGCATCGCACCAGGTGACGCTCGACGGCGCGCCGGTCGCGCTGTCCGCGCGCGAGTTCGCGCTGCTCGAGGCGCTGCTCGCGCGGCCGGGCGCCGTGCTGTCGAAGAGCCAGCTCGAGGAGAAGATGTACGGCTGGGGCGAGGAAATCGGCAGCAACACGGTCGAGGTCTATATCCACGCGCTGCGCAAGAAGCTCGGTTCGGACCTGATCCGCAACGTGCGCGGGCTCGGCTACATGGTCGTCAAGGAAAGCTGACGCGTGAGGTCGATTCGTCATCAATTGCTGATCTGGCTGCTCGCGATCGTCGTCGCGGGCGTGAGCGTCGCGGGCTGGCTGATCTACCGGCAGGCGCTGGCCGAGGCGAACGAGCTGTTCGACTACCAGCTCCAGGAAATCGCCGCGGCGCTGCCGTCGGAGCCGTTCTCGCAGGTGTTCGGCTCGCGCACCAACGGCGACGAAGGAATCGTGATCCAGATCTGGAATCGCAACGGCGTGCTGATGTACTTCTCGCATCCGCGCGCGCCGATCGCGCCGCGCGCGGAGCTCGGCTTCTCGACCGAGCGCACCGATCGCGGCGAGTGGCGCGTGTACGGCGCGATCGTCGGCGACAACGTCGTGCAGCTCGCGCAGCCGCTGTCGGTGCGCAACCGGCTCGCGGCGAACGTCGCGCTGCGCACGCTCTGGCCGCTGATCGTGCTGCTGCCGTTCCTCGGCGCCGCCGTCTGGATGATCGTCGGCCGCGGGCTCGCGCCGCTCGGCCGCGTGACGCGCGCGGTCGAAACGCGCCGGCCCGAGGCGCTCGATCCGCTGCCCGACGCGCGGCTGCCGCTCGAGGTGCAGCCGCTCGTGCGCGCGCTGAACGGGCTGCTCGCGCGGCTGTCGGGTGCGCTCGACACGCAGAAGGCGTTCGTCGCCGATGCCGCGCACGAGCTGCGCACGCCGCTCGCGGCCGTGCAGATCCAGGCGCAGCTCGTCGCACGCGCGAAGGACGATGCCGCGCGCCGCGAGGCGCTCGACGATCTGCAGCACGGCGTCACGCGCGCGACGCGGCTCGCCGAGCAACTGCTCGCGCTCGCGCGCGCCGAACCCGACGCGGGCGCGGTGCGCGAACCGGTCGACCTGCAGACGCTGCTCGCCGAATGCGTGGCCGCGCACGCACCGCTCGCGCAGCGGCGCAACATCGACCTCGGCTTCGAGGAAACGCGCGCGGCGACCGTCGTCGCCGACGTCGGCGCGCTGCGCGTGATGTTCGGCAACCTGCTCGACAACGCCGTCAAGTACACGCCCGACGGCGGGCGCATCGACGTTTCGCTGACGCGCGACGCGGCCGGCCGCGCGTGCGTGCAGATCGGCGACAGCGGCCCCGGCATTCCGGCCGAAGAGCGCGAGCGCGTGTTCGACCGCTTCTATCGCGACAGCTCGGCGCGCGCGCGCACCGACGTGTCGGGCAGCGGGCTCGGTCTCGCGATCGTCAAGCGTGTTGCCGCGCAGCAGGGCGCGACCGTGTCGCTCGGCGATGCGGCGGCGGGCGGCCTGCTCGTCAGCGTCGTGTTCCGCGACGCCGAGATGCCCGCGCAGGCGCCGCAGCAGCCCGCGTCGGTGTAAGGCGCGCGGCAGGCGGCTTAAGTTGCGCTTAAGGCTGATTAAGCCTCCTTTAAGTCAGCATCGTTACGCTGCGACGTAACAAAAGAGGAGGTCCTACGATGAACACCCGATTCCTTGCGCGCAGCGCCGTCGTCGTCGCAGTGGCCGCCGCGCTGTCCGCCGGCTACGTCGCCGGCACGCGCCGCGCCGATCCGCAGATCATCGCGCCCGCGCACGCGGCGGCGATGATGCCGGCCGAAGCGGCCGCGAAGACCGGTATCCCCGACTTCTCCGGGCTGGTCGAGACTTACGGTCCGGCCGTCGTCAACATCAGCGCGAAGCACGTCGTGAAGCAGGTTGCGCGGCGCGTGCCGCAGCCGCAGCTGCCGATCGACCCGAGCGATCCGTTCTATCAGTTCTTCAAGCGCTTCTATGGACAGGTGCCGGGCATGGGCGGCGACGCGCAGCCGGACGATCAGCCGAGCGCGAGCCTCGGGTCGGGTTTCATCATCAGCCCGGACGGATACATCCTCACGAATGCGCACGTGATCGACGGCGCGAACGTCGTCACGGTGAAGCTGACCGACAAGCGCGAGTACAAGGCGAAGGTCGTCGGCTCCGACAAGCAGTCCGACGTCGCGGTGCTGAAGATCGACGCGACCGGCCTGCCGACCGTGAAGATCGGCGATCCGGCGCAGAGCAAGGTCGGCCAGTGGGTCGTCGCGATCGGCTCGCCGTACGGCTTCGACAACACGGTCACGTCGGGCATCATCAGCGCGAAATCGCGCGCGCTGCCCGACGAGAACTACACGCCGTTCATCCAGACCGACGTGCCGGTCAACCCCGGCAACTCGGGCGGCCCGCTGTTCAACCTGCAGGGCGAGGTGATCGGGATCAACTCGATGATCTATTCGCAGACGGGCGGCTTCCAGGGCCTGTCGTTCGCGATTCCGATCAACGAAGCGATCAAGGTGAAGGACGAGCTCGTGAAGACCGGGCATGTAAGCCGCGGCCGGCTCGGCGTCGCGGTGCAGGGGCTGAACCAGACGCTCGCGAGCTCGTTCGGGCTCGCGAAGCCGGACGGTGCGCTCGTCAGCTCGGTCGATCCGAACGGCCCGGCCGCGAAGGCCGGCTTGCAGCCGGGTGACGTGATCCTGTCGGTCAACGGCACGCCGGTCGTCGATTCGACGACGCTGCCGTCGCAGATCGCGAACCTGAAGCCGGGCTCGAAGGCCGACCTGCAGATCTGGCGCGACAAGGCGAAGCAGTCCGTCACCGTCACGCTCGGCGCGATGACCGACGCGAAGCTCGCGTCGAACGACGGCGGCCCCGTCGAGCAGGGGCGCCTCGGCGTTGCGGTGCGGCCGCTGACGCCGCAGGAGCGCAGCGCCGATAACCTGTCGCACGGGCTGATCGTCCAGCAGGCCGGCGGCCCGGCCGCGAGCGCCGGCATTCAGCCGGGCGACGTGATCCTGGCCGTGAACGGCCGCCCCGTCACGAGCCCCGAGCAGCTGCGCGAAGCGGTCAAGAGCGCGGGCAACAGTCTTGCTCTGCTGATCCAGCGCGATAATGCACAAATCTTCGTGCCGGTCGATCTGAGCTGACCGTGCGCGCGCCGCGGGCCGGTTCGGCCGGCCGCG
>NZ_KV786567.1:0-11099 GCF_001806955.1 Burkholderia sp. HMSC10F09 | reverse complement strand
TCGGCCGGCACCGCGACGCCGCCGGCCGTCGCGTCGTCCGGCGCCGGTACGACGTCCGTCCCCGCGACCGTGACGCCGGTGTCGCCGGCGGACGCGCCGTCGCTCTTCAAAGGCTCCTGAGCGGCCGTGGCCGACACGTCCGCCCTTCCCGCCGCGGCCGCCGTGCCGTCCGTCCGCCGGCGGCTCGCCGCGATGCTCTACGAGGCCGTGCTGCTGTTCGGCGTCGTATTCTTCGCGGGCCTCGCGTTCGGCCTGGCGACGCAGCAACGCAACGGCCTCGTCCATCACAACCTGCTTGCCGCCTGGATCGCGCTCGTCGTCGGCGCGTATTTCGTCTGGTTCTGGACGCACGGCGGCCAGACGCTGCCGATGAAGACCTGGCGGCTGCGGCTCGAAGCCGCGAACGGCCGGCCGCTGAGCGCGGGTCACGCGATCGTCCGCTATGCGCTCGGCTGGCTGTGGTTCCTGCCGCCGCTCGCGCTGCACCCGCTGCTCGGGCTGTCCGTGCCCGTCACGCTCGCGCTCGCGGCCGCGTGGATCGTCGTCTGGGCCGGCGCGGCCCGGCTGCACGCGGATCGCCAGTTTCCGCACGACCGGCTCGCGCGCACGCGCATCGTCGCGATGCCGCGCTGACGCTGCGCGCGATATCGTTCGCGCCGCGCTCATCCGTCCGACGAAAACGCCGGCCTGCCTGGCCGCGCCGGCCTCGCCCACGTCCAACGCGCGCCGCGCAACAGCGCGACATTCACTGCTAAACACACCGCGCGGCACGTAATAAGAACGTCTTGTGACTGTCATGGCGCAGTCACGCCCGCATGGCGCAATGCCTGTCATGTCAACCGGCGCGAGTCATGCATGGGCCAGAAAACGTCCGCGACCTCCCTGTTCCGTCACCCTTTCGGCGCCCGCGCCGCCACCGCGTTCCTGTCCGGCGCCGCCGCGACCGACACGCCGTCGCGCGACGCGGCGCCCGCGGAGCCCGTCTCGCGACACGACGATCCGGCGCCGCCCGCGCACCGCTACCGCACGATCTGGCTGTCCGACATCCATCTCGGCTCGAGCGGCTGCCAGGCGTCGTACCTGCTCGACTTCCTGCGCCACAACGAGTCGGAATACCTGTATCTGGTCGGCGACATCATCGACGGCTGGCAACTGAAGAAGGGCTGGTACTGGCCGCAGGCGCACAACGACGTCGTGCAGAAGATCCTGCGCAAGGCGCGCAAGGGCACGCAGGTCGTCTACATCCCCGGCAATCACGACGAGGGCGCGCGGCAGTTCTGCGACCTCGCGTTCGGCGACATCCAGGTGCGCGGCGAAGCGTTCCATACGACGCTCGCAGGCAAACGTTTGTGGATCGTGCACGGCGACCTGTTCGACGGCGTGATCCAGCACGCGAAATGGCTCGCATATCTCGGCGACACGCTCTACACGCTGATCCTCGTGCTGAACCGCTGGTTCAACCGGATCCGCAGCCGGCTCGGCTTCCAGTACTGGTCGCTGTCGCAGTACCTGAAGCATCAGGTCAAGAACGCGGTCAACTTCATCTCGCAGTTCGAGAGCGTGATGACCGACGAAGCGCGCCGGCGCGGATGCGACGGCGTCGTGTGCGGACACATCCACAAGGCCGAGATCCGCGACATCGACGGCGTGCTGTATTGCAACGACGGCGACTGGGTCGAAAGCCTGTCCGCGCTCGTCGAAACGCTGGAAGGCGAACTGAAGATCGTCTACTGGACGGTGATGCGCACCGCACCGTCCGCCGCCCCGGCGCGCAAGACGCGCGCCGCGGCCTGACCTCCACCTCTTACAGGACACATGCCGCGATGAAGATCATGATCGTCACCGACGCGTGGGAACCGCAGGTCAACGGCGTCGTGCGCACGCTGAAGAGCACGTCGCGCGAGCTCACCGCGCTCGGCCACCGCGTCGAACTGCTGACGCCGCTCGAATTCCGCACGGTGCCCTGCCCGACCTATCCCGAAATCCGCCTGTCGATCCTGCCGTATCGCAAGCTGCGCGAACGGATCGACGCGTTCGCACCGGACGCACTGCACATCGCGACCGAAGGCCCGCTCGGCCTCGCCGCGCGCCGTTACGCGCGCGCACGCAAGCTGCCGTTCACGACCGCCTATCACACGCGCTTTCCCGAATACGTGCAGGCGCGTTTCGGAATTCCGCTCGCGGCGACCTACCGCTTCCTGCGGTGGTTCCACGGCCCGTCGCTCGCGGGGATGGCGCCGACGCCCGTGGTTCGGCAGGATCTCGAAAAGTACGGGTTCACGAACGTCGTGCTGTGGACGCGCGGCGTCGACCTCGACATCTTCCGGCCGATGGAGTCGAAGGTGCTCAATACCGCGCGGCCGATCTTCCTGTACGTCGGGCGCGTCGCGATCGAGAAGAACGTCGAGGCGTTCCTGCGTCTCGATCTGCCGGGCTCGAAGTGGGTCGCGGGCGAAGGTCCGGCGCTCGCCGAGCTGAAGTCGCGCTATCCGGAGGCGAACTATCTCGGCGTGTTGTCGCAGGCCGAGCTCGCGAAGGTGTATGCTGCGGCCGACGTGTTCGTGTTCCCGAGTCGCACCGACACGTTCGGCCTCGTGCTGCTCGAGGCGCTCGCCTGCGGCACGCCGGTCGCCGCCTATCCGGTGACGGGCCCGATCGACGTGCTCGGCGACGGCGGCGCCGGCGCGATGCACGAGGATCTGCAGGAAGCCTGCCTCGAAGCGCTGAAGATCGAGCGCTCGACCGCGCGTGCGTGGGCCGAGCGCTTCTCTTGGCGCGCGGCGTCCGAGCAGTTCGCGTCGCACCTGAAGCCGCTGCCGAAGACCGCGTACTCGCCTGCCGAAGGTGCCGCCGTTTGAAACGAGATCTGCACGACAAGACCGCGCTGCCCGCCGCCATGCCGACGCGGCACGGGCCGTTCGACGAGGACGACGCGCATGCCGACACGGACGCGCATGCGCACGAACCGCTCGGGCCCGACGATCCGCTGTCGCCGCTGCCGCCGAATCCGTACAAGCGCCACCGCGGGATCACGCGCGCGTGGTACGCGCTCAAGCATTCGCTGAATGGCTTTCGCGTCGCGATCCGCGAAGAAAGCGCGTTTCGTCAGGAGCTCACGCTGGCGGCACTGATGCTGCCGATCGGTGCATTCGCACCGGTGCCAGCCGCGTCGCGCGCGCTGCTGATCGGCTCGGTGCTGCTCGTGCTGATCGTCGAGCTGCTGAATTCGAGCGTCGAAGCCGCGATCGATCGCATCTCGCTCGAGCGCCACGAGCTGTCCAAACGCGCGAAGGACCTCGGCAGCGCGGCCGTGACGGTCGCGCTGTTCGCCTGCGTGACGACGTGGGGCTTCGTGCTCGGGCCGGTCGTCGCGCGCTGGCTCGGCTTCTAGGCACGCACCTGCGCACCCTGCGCGTGCGGCGCTGCACCATCCGCGCGCTGCGCACCGAATCACGAAATGCGCGCGGTGTCGCGAAACCCCGGTTTATAATCGTCCGCTAGATTGAGCACAGCAACCCGCGCCGGACGAATCCGCAGCATCTGCAGCGCCCGCCAGTCCGGCACACACAGGGCCGGACGACATGGAAGCGAAACCTCCCCGCCGCACCCGCGAACGGATTCTCGAGTTGTCGTTGAAACTCTTCAACGAGATCGGCGAACCGAACGTCACGACGACGACGATCGCCGAGGAAATGGAAATCAGTCCAGGCAACCTGTACTACCATTTCCGCAACAAGGACGACATCATCAACAGCATCTTCGCGCAGTTCGAGCAGCAGATCGAACGGCGTCTGCGCTTCCCCGAAGATCACCGTCCGACGATCGACGAAACCTGGTCGTATCTGCAGTACATGGCCGATTTCATGTGGACCTACCGGTTCCTGTATCGCGACCTGAACGACCTGCTCGCCCGCAACCGCACGCTCGAGACGCACTTCAAGCAGATCATCAGCCACAAGGTGCGCTTCGCGCGCGAGATGTGCGAACTGCTCGTGTCCGATGCGGAGATGGTCGCGACGCCCGCCGAAATCGAAGTGATCGCAACCAACATGGCCGTAATCTCGACGTACTGGCTGTCGTATCAGTACGTCATGCATCCGCGCAAGTACAACGACCAGGACGCGATCCGCGAGGAGCTGCACCAGGTCAGCATGCATGTGATCTCGGTGATGGCGCCGTATCTGCGCGGGCGCTCGCGCCAGCTGTTCGACGATCTCGTGTCCGGCAAGCTGCCGAAGCGCGAATTCACCGACTACCTGCCGCCGCGCGACGGTTCGCCCCGTGCGGCGGCGGCCGCGAAGGACACGAAGCAATGAAGGCCGTCTGCGTTTACTGCGGGTCCGCGCCCGGCGCGCGTCCCGTCTATACCGAAGCGGCACGCGCATTCGGCCGCGCGCTCGTCGACGCGGGCCTCACGCTCGTCTACGGCGGCGGCCGCGTGGGGCTGATGGGCGTGATCGCCGACGAAGTGATGGCGGCCGGCGGCCGTGCGGTCGGCGTGATTCCGGAACTGCTCGTCGACAAGGAAGTCGGCCACACGGGGCTGTCCGAGCTGCACGTCGTGCCCGACATGCACCACCGCAAGAAGATGATGGCCGACCTCGCCGATGCGTTCGTCGCGATGCCGGGCGGCGCCGGTACGCTCGAGGAGTTCTTCGAGGTCTATACGTGGGCGCAGCTCGGCTATCACCGCAAGCCGGTCGCGCTGTACAACATCGATTCGTTCTACGATCCGCTGATCGCGCTGCTGCGCCATACGGTCGACGAAGGCTTCATGCGTGCGACCTATTTCGACGCGCTCTGCATCGACTCCCAGCCGGCCGGGCTGATCGACCGGCTGCGCCGCTATCAGCCGCCCGCCCGCGACAAGTGGCCGCAGGACGCCGCGAAATAACCCGTTCCGCCCGGAGCCGCACGCGATGACCGCACCGTCCGACCGCAAGGCCGTTCTCATCACCGGCGCGAGCCGCGGAATCGGCCGCGCGACGGCCGTGCTCGCGGCCGCACGCGGCTGGGACGTCGGCATCAACTATGCGCGCGACGCGGCAGCGGCCGAACACACCGCGCAGGCCGTGCGCGATGCGGGCGGACGCGCGTGCGTGGTCGCCGGCGACGTCGCGAACGAAGCCGATGTCGTCGCGATGTTCGACGCGGTCGCGGCCGCGTTCGGCCGGCTCGACGCGCTCGTCAACAATGCAGGCATCGTCGCGCCGTCGATGCCGCTCGCCGACATGCCGCTCGACCGGCTCACGCGGATGTTCGACACGAACGTGCTCGGGGCGTATCTGTGCGCGCGCGAAGCCGCGCGCCGCCTGTCGACCGATCGCGGCGGCCGCGGCGGCGCGATCGTCAACGTGTCGTCGATCGCCGCGCGGCTCGGTTCGCCGAACGAATACGTCGACTACGCTGGCTCGAAAGGCGCCGTCGACACGCTGACCGTCGGCCTCGCGAAGGAACTCGGCCCGCACGGCGTGCGCGTCAATGCGGTGCGTCCGGGCCTGATCGAGACCGACATCCACGCGAGCGGCGGCCAGCCCGGCCGCGCCGCGCGCCTCGGCGCGCAATCGCCGCTCGGGCGCGCCGGCGAGGCGCATGAAGTCGCCGAAGCGATCGTCTGGCTGCTCAGCGACGCCGCGTCGTACACGACCGGCACACTGCTCGACGTCGGCGGCGGCCGGTAGGCGCGCTTGCCCGCCGTACCGCGCCCGATAACCGCGCCGTGCGTTGCGGCCCGGATCCGTCACGACACCACAAATCTCCACAATTCCGTGACAGTTCCTGTAAACATCCGTAACAATTTCGTGCTCTACTAGCGGCCAGTCAGACAGACGGCCGCGCCGTCCGTCCTTCGCCGCACCGATGCGGCCCTTTGCCGGTCCCCGTCCGCTGCAGGACCGGCACGATCGACCCGAGATCCTTTTCCATGTCTGGAACCGCCACGTCCAGCCGGCGACGCACGTCCGTGTCCGCCCCGGCTCAGCACGTCCGTTCGGCCGGCACCGCCGGCGCCGACCTCGCCGACACGCACGACGCCGGCGCCGCGACCGCACACGCCACGACCGATGCGGTGCGCAGCGGCAGCCTCGCGCGGCTCGGCTGGCGCGCTTGGCTGCTGGCCGCGATCGTGTTCTGTGCGTACGCGCTGCCGGGCGTGCTCGGCCACGACCCGTGGAAGCAGGACGAGACCTATACATTCGGCATCATCCAGCACATGCTGGAGACCGGCGATCTCGTCGTGCCGACCAATGCGGGCCAGCCGTTCATGGAAAAGCCGCCGCTCTACGCGTGGGTCGCGACGAGCCTCGCGTGGCTGCTGCAGCGCGTGATGCCGCTGCACGATGCGGCGCGGCTCGCGAGTGCGCTGTTCGTCGCGCTCGCGTTCGCATTCGTCGCGCGCGCGGCGCGCCTCGCCCATCGCGCGGACAGCGTATTCGACCTGCGCGTGATCGGCACGGTCGCGCTCTGCGCGAGCACGCTCGTCGTGATCAAGCACGTCCACGACATGATGACCGACGTCGCGCTGCTGGCCGGCACCGCGATGGGCTTCTGCGGACTGCTCGAACTCGTGATCGCACATACCGCCGACGCGCGCCTCGTTCGGCATGGACTGCCTGCGCGGCCCGCGAACCGCTGGGCCGCGCCGTTGTTCGGCGCGGGCGTCGGCATCGCGCTGATGGCGAAGGGGCTGTTCGTGCCGCTCGTGTTCGGCGCGACGCTCGTCGCAGTGCTCGCGCTCTACCCTGCCTGCCGGTCGCGCGCGTTCGCACGTGCGCTCGGCGTGGCCGCGATCGTGTTCGCGCCGTTCGCGCTCGTGTGGCCGACCGCGCTGCTGATGCGCTCCGAGACGCTGTTCGCCGCCTGGTTCTGGGACAACAACGTCGGCCGCTTCTTCGGCTTCTCGGTGCCCGAGCTCGGGGCGGAAAACGACAAGCCGCTCTTCATCGTGCGCGCCTTCCTGACGGTCGGCTTCCCGGTCGCGCCGCTCGCGCTCGTGGCCGTCGCGCGCGGCGCATGGCGCGACTGGCGCGCGCCGCGCATCGCGCTGCCGCTGCTGTTCGCCGGCATCGGCCTCACGGTGCTGCAGATCTCCGCGACATCGCGCCAGCTCTATATCCTGCCGTTCTGTGCGCCGCTCGCGCTGGTCGCCGCGCTGGCCGTCGAGCGGCTGCCGTACCGGCTGCATACCGCGTGGGACTATCTGAGCCGCGTGCTGTTCGGCACCGTGGTCGGGCTCGCGTGGGCGATCTGGTCGATCATGGCCGATTCGTCCGCGTCGCGCGAACGGCTCGCGCCGCTCGGCCGCTGGCTGCCGCTCGACTGGACGATCCCGGTCGAGCCCGCGCTCGTCGCCGGCGCGCTCGCGCTGACGCTCGGCTGGCTGTCGGTCCTGCCGCTGCTGCGCGCGACCGGCCGCTGGCGCGGCGTGCTGTCGTGGGCCGCCGGTGCGCTCGTCGCGTGGGGGCTCGTCTATACGCTGCTGCTGCCGTGGCTCGACGTCGCGAAGAGCTACCGGTCGGTGTTCGACGATCTGAACGCGCATCTCGCGCTCGAATGGAACGACGGCGACTGCATGGCGAGCCTGCACGGGCTCGGCGAATCGGAAGCGCCGATGCTCTATTACTTCTCCGGCATCGAGCACATCCCGACCGACGACGCGAAGGCGACGCGCTGCACGTGGATGATCGTGCAGGGCGTGCGGGCCGTCGATCCGGCGCCCGGCAGCGAATGGAAACTGTTCTGGTCCGGCGCGCGGCCCGGCGATGACGCCGAGTTGCTGCGCGTCTACGTGCGCACGCCCGAGGAGCAGTACGAGCCGTGATCGCCGCCGGCGCCGCCGGCCATCAGAACGACGAACCGGGCTGCCGCAGAAACGCCGCCTCTTCGTCGGTCGACGCGCGGCCGAGAATCGCGTTCCGATGCGGAAAGCGCCCGAACCGCGCGATCACGGCCGCATGCCGCAGCGCGAAGTCGTGATAGCCGGCGCAGCCGGCCTCGTCGCGGATGCCCGCGCATAGCCGCACGGCCTCGCGCTGACTCTCGTCTGCCTCGTCGTGCTCGAACGGCAGATACGCGAACGCGCGATGATGGCCGCTCGGCAACTGCGCATCCCACCCTGCCGACACGACCCGGCGCGCGAGCGCGAGCGCCTTCTTGTCGGCCGCGAACGCGTGCGGTGTGCCGCGATGCATGTTGCGCGAGAACTGATCGAGCACGATGATCAGCGCGAGCGCGCCGAGCGGCGTCGCGGCCCAGTGATCGCACGCGCCTTCGCAGGCGGCATCGTGCAGCGCGCCGAAGCGCGCACGCAGCACGTCGTCGAACGCCGCGCCGCCCTTGAACCAGATCTTGCGCGCGTGGCCGAATTCGGCCGAGCCCGGCTCGCCGAACCAGAAGTCGAGCACCTCGCGCGCGCGCGGATCGAGTGCCGCCGTGTCGTTCGCCGCTGCGTCGCGCGTCATGCGAACTCCAGCACTAGGCGCCGCGTGCGCGCACTCTTCTTTTCCAGTTTCGCAACGCGCAGTGCGCCGATCTCCGACGTGTTGCGCACGTGCGTGCCGCCGCACGGCTGCAGATCGACACCGTCGATGCGCAGCAGCCGCACGCGGCCAAGCCCCATCGGCGGCTTCACGCTCATCGTGCGCACGAGTTCCGGCCGCGCAGCCATCTCTTCGTCGGTGATCCATTCGGTCGTGACCGGATGCGCGCCACGGACGAGCTCCGCGAGGCGCCGCTCGACGTCGTCGCGATCGATCGCATCGGACGTCGCGAAGTCCAGCCGCACGTAGTCGGCCGTCACGCTGCAGCCGTCGACCGCGTACGGCAGCACCGCGCACATCAGATGCGCGGCCGTATGCAGCCGCATGTGTCGGTAGCGGCGCACCCAGTCGATCGTCGCGACCACGCGCGTGCCCGGCGCGAGCGCCGCGACATCTGCGTCCTGCCCCGGCGCGGGCACGTGCACCGCATCGTCGGGCGTCGCGCCGTCGAACTTCGCCTTGCGCGTGTCGGCGATCGCGATCGTGCCGCCGTCCGGCAGCGTCAACGTGCCGGCGTCGCCGGCCTGGCCGCCGCCGAGCGGATAGAACACCGTGCGGTCGAGCCGGATGCCGTCGTCGCCGACGGCCTCGACGATCGCCTCGCAGTGCGCAAGATAGGCGTCGTCGCGAAATAGCGCTTGTGTCGTCATCGGGCAGATCTCGTATCGAAGGGAAAGCGGACAGTGTCGCGCCGCGGCGCGCCTCGGCCCAGCGCCGATCGCCGCACGCGAGAACGGCGGCGTACCGGTCGATCAACCGGGCCGGTTGCGCATCCAGTCGGCCGTGTCGTAGAACGAATGCATGAGCCGCTCGCGCAGCGGCTCGGGCAGCCCGACGTCCTCCATGGCCCACGCCATGCAGCGCAGCCACTGGTCGCGCTCGACCGACGCGATCGGGAACGGCAGATGGCGCGCGCGCAGCCGCGGATGGCCGAACCGGCTGATGTAGTGGTCGGGCCCGCCGAGCCAGCCGCACAGGAACCAGAACAGCTTGTCGCGCGAGCCGTCGAGCGATGCCGGATGCAGCGCGCGGATCTGCGCGAACTCGGGCTCGAGGTCCATCAGGTCGTAGAAGCGGTCCACCATTTCGCGCACGCGGGCTTCGCCGCCCACGAGCTCGAACGCCGTCGGCTGCGACGGCGCATCGTCATTCACATCGGTCATACGGATAGTCTGAATCAGGATCGTCGGAAGCCGCCGGCCACGCTCACGCGTCGCGCAGCGACTGCAGCGCGGGGCGCCGCAGCACATTATGCAGGCTCAGCCAGCCGGCCGCACCGGCGCATGCGACGCCGGCCGCGATGCCGGCCGGCACGAGCCACGGATCGACGGCGAGCTGGAAGTCGAACACGCGCGACGCGAGCACCCAGCCGACCGCGATCGCGCCGGCCGCTGCGAGCACGCCGGCGAGCGCGCCGACGACCACGAACTCCGCGCGCTGCACCGCGTTGACCTGCGCGCGCGACGCGCCGAGCGCGCGCAGCAGCGCGGCCTCGCGCACACGTTCGTCGCGCGAGCCGGCAAGCGCGGTGTACAGCACGAGCACGCCGGCCGCGAGCGTGAACGCGAACAGGAACTGCACCGCGCCGACCACCTGCAGCATCATGCGCTGCAGCTGCGCGAGGATCGGCGCGACGTCGATCGCGGTCAGGTTCGGATAGCGTGCGATCAGCGGGTCCAGCAACGCCGCGTCGGACGCCGGCAGATGGAAGCTCGTCAGATAGACGGTCGGGAAATCCTTCAGCACCGCGGGCGGCATCAGCACGAAGAAGTTGACGCGGAACGTGCCCCAGTCGAGCTTGCGCACGCTCGTGACCGGCGCATCGACGGTCAGGCCCGTCACGTCGAAGCGCAGCACGTCGCCGCGCTTCACGTTCAGCGTCTTCGCGAGGCCGGCCTCGATCGAAATCTGCGGCGTCGACGCGCTGCCGAACCAGTCGCCTTCGACGATCCGGTTGTCGGACGGCAGCACGGTCGTATACGACAGGTTGAACTCGCGATCGACGAGCCGGCGTGCTTCGTCGGACCGATAGGCGTCGGGGTTCACCGGCTTGCCGTTGATCGCGACGAGCCGGCCGCGCACCATCGGCGCCGGCACCGCGTCGCGCACGCCGTGCGCGGCGAGATAGGCCGCGACGTCGTCGCGCTGGTCGGGCTGGATGTCGATCAGAAACTGGTTCGGCGCATCGGGCGGCATCGACGCGCGCCAGCCGGCGACCAGATCGTTGCGCGTGATCGCGATCAGCAAGAGGCACATCAGCCCGAGCGCGAGTGCGGTGATCTGCAGCGCGCTCGCGGTTCCGCGCCGGTGCAGCGACGCGAGCGCATAGCGCCAGCCGACGCCCGCGCTCACACGCGCGTTGCGCACCGCGTGCGCGGCCGCGAACAGCGCGAGCCGCGCGATCAGCGCAAAGCCGACCAGCGCACCGGCGAAGCCGCCCGCGACGATCAGGCCGAGCGTCAGGTTGCCGGCCGCGGCGATCAGCAGCCCGGCAAACAGCACGACGCCGAGCGCATAGGCGGCCCACGCGGTACGCGACGCGTCGCCCCAGTCGCGGCGCAG
>NZ_KV786566.1:0-1847 GCF_001806955.1 Burkholderia sp. HMSC10F09 | reverse complement strand
GCCGATGAATTGCGAAAAGAGGGTCACGTATCCGAACGCGAGCCACGTGCGCGGCGTCGACCAGTTTCGCTGGACCGGCGAAGCGTGGCCGGGCGTGCGCGTCGACTGGACGATCGAGCCCGACGAGCCGGGCGGGCGCGCGCCGCGCAGCGGCGACGACGCGGGCGACGGCATCGCGTGGCGCACGCGGCTCACGCTGACGCTGCCGACGCTCGGCACGGTCGACGCCGAGCTGCTGCTGAACGGCGCGCAACTGGTCGCGCGACTGCGCGCGAACCAGGCGGGCGCCGCGCGGCTCGCGCAGCACGAACCTGCGCTGCGGCGGCGGTTCGAGGGATCGGGGCTGCAGCTCGGCGGGCTGTCGATTCGCGCGGTCGACGAGCAGCCCGAGCCGTTCGACGCGTTTGCCGCGCAGGCGGCCGCGAGCGCCTATGCGCAGGCGGCGGCCGGAAGCGCTGCGGTGCCGGTACCGCCGGTGCCGCCCGACGACGGAGCCTTGCGATGACGACGCCGCACCGCAAGCGCGCCGCGGCGCTCGTCTACGATCCGAAGGGCGGCGATACGGCACCGCGCGTCGTCGCGAAGGGCTATGGCGCGCTCGCGGAGATGATCGTCGCGCGCGCGAAGGAGGCCGGGCTCTACGTGCATACGGCGCCGGAGATGGTGTCGCTGCTGATGCAGGTCGATCTCGACGACCGGATCCCGCCGCAGCTCTATCAAGCCGTCGCGGACCTGCTCGCGTGGCTCTATGCGCTCGATCGCACGGATGCGCCGGCCGACGCCGCCGCGCCGCGTTTTCCGTTGCCGCCGCTGCGCTGAGCGCGATCCGGCGGTCGCGCGCTGCGCGAATAATACAAACGGCTTTCTGTCGTTATTCGGGCGCAACGGTCTGCCATCTCCCTTCGATCGCACGTCTTCTTATCGCTTTTTCCCGATCGCACGGCGTCGCCGCGGGCTCGCCGCCGTTGAGGCGCATCTCGATTTGTGTAATGATAGCCATTCTCATTTCATGTTGATCGGGCGGCGCGCGAACCGGCGCGCCGCCCGTCGTTTTGAAGAATGGAAGCTTTCGCGTGAACGCGCCCGAAACGATCGATCCGCTCCACGCGGACTTGCCCCGCGAGGGCGTTGCCGTGCTGCACCCGGCCGCACGTCCGCTGACCGATGCCGAGCTGGCGGCACGCCGTTCGCGGTCGCGCCGCGCCACCTTCATCAAGTGGCTGCGCAAGGTGCACGGTTGGGTCGGGTTGTGGGGGGCGGCGCTCGGGCTGCTGTTCGGCGTGACGGGCGTGCTGCTCAATCATCGCGCGCCGCCGCTGAAGATCGCGACGGGCGAGCCGCAGGTCGAGCAGTTGCAGCTCGCGCTGCCGGACCCGGCGCCGAAGACGCCGGCCGCGATGACGAAGTGGCTGCAGCGCGAACTGCATTTCGAAGGCCGGCCGGGGCGCGTGCGCAAGGAGCCCGCGCAGCCGGTCGCGTGGGGCGACCGGCACGTGATGCAGCCGGAGCACTGGCAGATGGGCCTGTTCGGGCCGCGGCAGAACCTGCAGGCCGAATACTGGGTGGGCAACGGCTACGTGTCGGTGAAGCGCACGGGCAACACGTTGCTGACAACGCTGAACAACCTGCATCGCGGCGTCGGAATGAGCATCGGCTGGGTGCTGCTGATGGATACGATCGCCGGGTCGCTGATTCTGCTGTCGCTGACCGGCGTGCTGCTCTGGACCGAGCTGAACAAGCGGCGCACCGTCGGCGTCGTGCTGGTCGCCGGCTCGGTGGCCGCGGCGCTCGCCGCCGGCCTCGCGTGATCGCAGGGCCGGCGCCGCGCAGTGCACGCGGCGCCTTCG
>NZ_KV786565.1:0-1282 GCF_001806955.1 Burkholderia sp. HMSC10F09 | reverse complement strand
GGTTCATCGAGGATTACCGGGGAACGCGGCGCGAATCTTGAGGAAGAAGTATTCATCGTCGCGGTACCCGTAAGCTCGACGCTTGATGACCTTGATGGTGTTGTTGATGCCTTCAACGATGCTGGTATTGAGTGGATGGCGGCAGCGAGTCACGATGCCGTGCCAGTAGCCCTGCAGACGCTCGGCGAACTTTTGCAGGGCCGCGATCCCACTTTGCTGAGCCTGCTCGAACCATTGTTCCCAAGCCTTTTGCGCCCAGGCCGGCTTTCGGTAGAACCAGAGCCGCTTGAGCTCGTCGCGTAACACGTAGACGCATAACAGCGCCTGATTGGCCGCCAGCAGTTCCTTCAGGTGCACGGCCTGATCCGGCTTGAGGTTGTGGCGGTTGCGCAGCAACAGCCAGCGGCTGGACTTCAGAACCTTGCGGGCTGGCTTGTCATGTCGGAGTTGATTGGCCTGATCGACCCGCACCCGATCGATCACTTCGCGGCCGTACTTGGCCACGACGTGGTACAGGTCGAAGACGATTTCCGCCTGCGGACACTGTTCCCTGATTTCGAGTTCATAGGCCGTGGTCATGTCGATCGCGACCGCTTCGATACGCTTGGCCGCGCCTTCGGGAAGCTGTTCGAAGAAGGCCCGGGCCGTCTCACGCGAGCGTCCCGGTCCGATCCAGAGTACTTGCCGGCTGATCGGGTCGACCACCACCGTGGCGTAGCGATGACCTTTATGCAGCGCGAACTCGTCCATCGCCAGATAGCGGATCGTTGACCAATCGGGCTCGCTCACGCGCGCCCGCAGGCGCATCTTGTCGATCGATTTGACCGTGTGCCAGCCCAGATCGTAGAAGGCCGCCACCGCCTGCACGCTGGCCGCTTGCAGCAGTTTCTCGCAAGCCTTGGCGAAGCGCTCCGTCACTCTCTGGTAACGGCCCAGCCACGCCAGCTTCTCCAGTCGCGGGCCGCCGCAGCGTTCGCACCAGACCCGGCGACGAGGCACATGCAACACCACCCGGTATTCGAATAGCGGCAAGTCACGCACCCGACGAACCGTCGTCTCGTGGATCCGCTGGCAGCGTGCCCCACATTGCTCGCAGTACATGATCTTGCCGACCGGCTTTAAATACAGCGACAGCGTACGGCCTTCGCCTTCCGGCCATTCCACACGCTCCAGCCGGTAACCCGTCCAGCAGCCCAGTGCCTCAAGTGCCTTGCGATCGAGCAATTGCCTCTCCTGACGTCCTTAAAGTCAGGCGTCAGGTTACGCAATCGCTCTCAAACCC
>NZ_KV786564.1:0-2206 GCF_001806955.1 Burkholderia sp. HMSC10F09 | reverse complement strand
CTGCTGCTGGCCGCCCGACAGCTGGTGCGGCTTGCGCTTCGCGTACTTGCTCATCTGCACGAGCGCGAGCGCGTCGGCGACGCGTTCGCGAATCTCGTGCTTCGGCGTGCCTTCCTGCTTCAGCCCGAACGCGACGTTCGATTCGACGCTCATGTGCGGAAACAGCGCGTACGACTGGAACATCATGTTCACCGGCCGGCGGTACGGCGGCAGCGACGCGAGATCTTCGCCGTCGACGTAGATCTTGCCGGACGTCGCGGTTTCGAGGCCCGCGAGCATGCGCAGCAGCGTCGACTTGCCGCAGCCCGAACTGCCGAGCAGCGCGAACAGCTCGTTCTTCGCGATCGTCAGGTTCACGTTGTCGACGGCGGTGCTGTCGCCGAACTTCTTCACGACGTTTTCGATGCGCACGAACGCGTCGTTGGCCGCACGGACGGCCGCGGCCGGCTGCACGTGGCGCGCAGCGGCGGAAGAGGGAATCGATTGCATGGGAGTCACCATTCGTTCTTCACGGATTGCAGGCGCGAGCGCTCCCGCACGAGGCGCGCAACGCGACTCGCGGAAAACGGCTCGGGCCGGATGGAACAGGTGCGCGCGGCGCGCGCGGGCGGACCCTGTCCGCGAATGTCAGGCGCGCGGCAGGCGGGCGGCCTGCGCGACGCCGTGCGGCATCGCGGTCAGTGGCCGGTCTTCAGCTGCGCCCACAGACGGTTTTCCAGCCGCAGGATCTCGGCCGGCATCGGCTTCATCAGCACCATCTTCTTCAGCACCTCTTCGGAGGGATACACGGTCGGGTCCTGGGCGACGGCCGGCGTCACGAACTGGCGCGCGGCCTTGTTCGCGGTCGGATAGAACACCGTGTTCGTGATGGCCGCGTTGACCTTCGGATCCGACACGTAGTTGATCCACTTCAGCGCGTTCTCGGGATGCGGCGCGTCCTTCGGGATCACCATCACGTCGAACCACAGCAGTCCGCCTTCCTTCGGATTCGCGAAGCGGATGTCGTACGAGCGCTTCGCTTCGGCCGCGCGGCGATGCGCGATGCCGACGTCGCCCGACCAGCCGAGCGCGACGCAGACGTCGTTGTTCGCGAGGTCGTTGATGTAGCCCGACGAGTTGAACTGCGTGATGTACGGGCGGACTTTCTTCAGCACGTCGAAGGCGGCCTGATAGTCGGCCGGATTCGTGCTGTTCGGGTTCTTGCCCATGTATTGCAGCGTGGCCGCGAACACGTCGACCGCCTGGTCGAGGATCGACACGCCGCAGCTCTTCAGCTTCTCCATGTTGGTCGGATCGAACACGAGCGCCCAGCTGTCGACGGGCGCCTTGTCGCCGAGCGCCTTCTTCACCGCCTGCACGTTGTAGCCGATCCCGTCGGTGCCGTATGCCCAGGGCACGCCGTACTGGTTGCCCGGATCGGCGTCGGAGATCATCTTCATCAGCACGGGATCGAGGTTCGCGAGATTGGGCAGCTTCGATTTGTCGAGCTTCTGGTACACGCCGGCCTGAATCTGCTTGGCCATGTAGTTCGACGTCGGCACGACGATGTCGTAGCCCGAGCTGCCGGCGAGCAGCTTGGCCTGCAGCGTGTCGTCGCTGTCGTAGTTGTCGTACTTCACGTGGATGCCGGTCTGCTTCTGGAAGTTCGGAATCGTGTCCGGCGCGATGTAGTCGGACCAGTTGTAGACGTTCAGCTCGTCGGCATGTGCCGATGGGCTGGCGACGGACGTGAACGCGGCTGCTGCGGCAAGGGCAGCGGCGGAGCAGGCATGACGAAGAAAGCGAGCACGCATGGTGGAGTTCCCCTGGTTGTGGCGGCGTGCGGCGCCCGCCGCACACCTGTAGGCAAAGCCGTTACGAAAGGCCCAGCTGCTGGGCGGTCGCATCGACGGCCCGCTTCGCCTTCGACACGAGTTCGTCGATTTCCTGCCGCGAGATCACGAGCGGCGGCGACAGCAGCATCCGGTCGCCGGTCGCGCGCATGATGAGGTTGCCGTTGAAGCAGAAGTCGCGGCAGATCGTGCCGACGTCGCCGCCGTTCGCGAAGCGGCGGCGTTCGGCCGGCGCCTCGGCGAGCTGCAGGCTCGCGACGAGCCCGTGGCCGTGCACTTCGCCGACGATCGGATGACGTGCGAACGTCTCGCGCATCAGTGCCTGGAAGTACGGGCCCGTGTCGCGCTTCACGCGCTCGACGATGCCCTCGTCG
>NZ_KV786563.1:0-2862 GCF_001806955.1 Burkholderia sp. HMSC10F09 | reverse complement strand
CTCAGCGGCCGGCGCGGCGCGCGGCGTCGTCGCGCGCACGCACGCGGACCGGCGCCGGCTGCATCCGCGCGTTCGTCGCCATCGCACGCAGCACGTCGCGTGCAGCGACTGCGGCGAGCGCACCGAACAGCAGCCCAAATCCGATCATCAGCGACGTATCCATTGCAGCTCCGGGTAACAGACCTCGATGACTGAAACAGTATCAAACTGTCCGGCGATCGATCGTAAAAAAATGTTGCGCGAACGACAAATCTGGTCAGATCGCGCGCCACTGCGTCGTCATGTCGCGCGCATGCACTGTTCGAGGGCCGCCTCGTCGGCTGCGAGCGTCGTCGGCAATTCGTCGCGCAGGAAGTCGACCCAGGTGCGGATTTTTGCGTCGAGATACTGGCGCGACGCATACAGCGCGTAGATGTTCATCACGTGCGACCGGTATTCGGGCATCACGCGCACGATCTGCCCGCTGCGCAGCCCGCCGATCGCCGAATACAGCGGCAGCCCGCCGATCCCCATCCCTTCCCGTACGGCGACGGCCAGCGCCTCGGCGACGTTCACGCGAAACGGCGGCGCGGTGACGGGCACCGACTCGTCGCCGTCGGGGCCGGTCAGCGTCCATTCGTCGTAGTGGAAACCGGGCGCGACCATCCCGAGACACACGTGCTGCGCGAGATCGGCCGGACGCTGCGGCGCGCCATGCGCGGCGACGTAGGCGGTCGACGCGCACACGACGCTGTAGCTCTCGCCGAGCCGCTGCGACACGAGCCCCGAATCGGGTAGATCGCGGCCGACGACGATCGCGACGTCGTATCCCTCGTCGAGCAGATCGGGCATTCGCTGGGCGAGCGTCAGTTCGACGTGCACGTCGGGATAGCGCTCGCGGTAGCGCGCGACGGCCGGCACCAGGTAGTGCTGGCCAAGGCTCGTGAAGCAGTGGACCTTCAGCTTGCCGGACGGGCGCGCATGCGCGTCGCCCGCCTCCGCTTCGGCCTGGTCGACATACGCAAGAATCTGCTCGCAGCGCTGCAGATAGCGCTCGCCGGCTTCGGTCAGCGCGATCCGGCGCGTCGTGCGGTTCAGCAGCCGCGTGCGCAGATGCGCCTCCAGATCGGACACCGCGCGCGACGCGTAGGCGGTCGTCGAATTCATCTGCTGGGCGGCGGCGGTGAAGCTACCCGCGTCGACCACGCGAACGAATACCCGCATGTTTTGTAACGTGTCCATCCCGTTTCCCGTTTGAATCCGGACGGATTGTTGCACAGAGACCAACCAATATTGTCTCAAAATCCGTAAAAATCCCTTGCACCGTTGTCCATTTATTCAGGAATCACTGAAAAATATAATCGCCTCCGACTCATCTATATCCGAAAAGGGAGAAAATCGTGCAGTCTCCGGCAACAAAAGGGACGCTGGCACTGGCGGTTCTTGCAGTCTCATTAATAATGGCCGGCTGCGCGAGCATGGGCGACAACAAGCCTCAGTCGACCCGGATCGACGCGAGCGCGCTCGACGCCGGCGCCGCAATCCGCGCAGCCGACCGCGATGCGGGCTGGCCCGCGTCGGACTGGTGGCGCGCGTACGGCGACCCGCAGCTCGACGCGTGGATCGCCGCCGCGCAGGCCGGCAACCCGACGCTCGCGGCCGCGCAGGCCCGCGTGCGCGAAGCGCAGGCGATGGCGCGCGTCGCTCGCTCTGCCGAATTGCCGCAGATCAACGGCAACCTGTCGCTGATGCGCCAGCACTGGCCCGATAACGTGTACTACGGCCCGGGCCCGCTCGCGGACACCGATACCTGGAACAACACCGGCACGCTCGGGCTGTCGTATCACCTCGACCTGTGGGGCAAGGACAAGAACGCGACCGAGCGCGCGCTCGACACCGCGCATGCGACGGCCGCCGACGCGCGCGCCGCGAAGCTCGAGCTCGAAGTGAACGTCGTGCGTGCGTACGTCGGCATGTCGATGAACTACGCGCTGCTCGATCTCGCGCGCGAAACCTTCGAACGCCAGCGCGCGCTCGCCGATCTCGCGCACAAGCGGCTGCAGGCCGGCATCGGCACGCAGCTCGAAGTGAGCCAGGCGGAATCGACGCTGCCCGACTACGAGCGCCAGATCGACACCTATGAAGAAGCGATCCAGCTCGCGCGCCACCAGCTCGCCGCGCTCGCCGGCAAGGGGCCCGGCGCCGGCGACGCGATCCGGCGGCCGAAGCTGTCGCTCGACGCGCCTGCCGGCCTGCCGTCCGCGCTGCCGGCCGACCTGCTCGGCCGCCGGCCGGACGTCGTCGCGGCGCGCTGGATGGTCGACGCGCAGGCGCGCGGGATCGACGTCGCGAAGGCCGCGTTCTATCCGAACATCGATCTGCTCGCGACCGTCGGCGGGTTCGGCGTGACGGCGCCGTTTACCGACTTCCTGCGCGCGATGAACGGCGGCTGGACGGCCGGCCCCGCGCTGTCGCTGCCGATCTTCGAAGGCGGCCGCCTGCGTGCGCAACTCGGCGCCGCGAATGCCGGCTACGATCGCGCGGTCGAGCATTACAACCAGACGATCGTCGGCGCGCTGAAGGACATCGCCGACCAGGTCGTGCGCATCCGCTCGCTCGATACGCAGAAGAAGGACGCCGCGCGCTCGGTCGCCGCGAACGAGCGCAGCTACCGGCTGTCGCGCGAAGGCTTCCGCCGCGGACTGACCGATTACGTGAACGTGCTGGTCGCGCAGCAGCAGCTGCTGCGTGCGCAGGAAACGGCGGCGCGCATCGATGCGGAACGTCTCGCCGCGCACGCGGCGCTGATGGCAGCGCTCGGCGGCGGTGTCGAGACCGGCGCCGATGTGCCCGACGAGCGCGCGGCGGCGGCCGGCGCGGTGC
>NZ_KV786562.1:0-11894 GCF_001806955.1 Burkholderia sp. HMSC10F09 | reverse complement strand
CTCGGCGCCGGCCAGATCGGCGGCGCGCACGGCGTAGCCGTCCATCGCGCTCTGGTCGACGGGCGGCTGATCGAGCGAGGCGAACAGCGGCGCGGCCAGGATGCGGCCGACCGCATCGGCGAGCGGCACGGTCACGGCCGCATCGAGCGGCGCGAACGCGGTCGCGAAATACTGCTGGGCGGTATCGAAATCGAGCAAGGGTTTCATCGCGACAGGGTGGAAAGGGTGGCGGCCGGCGACACGTATTCGACGAAGCCGTCGTTGCGGCAGAAGCCGAGGAGCCGGATGCCGGCTTCGCGCGCGACGTCGATCGCGAGCGAGGTCGGCGCGGAGATCGTCGCGAGCATCGGTATCCCGACGCGCGCGGCCTTGCGCACGAGCTCGTAGCTCGCACGGCTCGACAGGAACACGAAGCCTGCGCCGAAGTCCGCGCGGCGGCGTGCGAGACAGCCGATCAGCTTGTCGAGCGCGTTGTGACGGCCGACGTCCTCGAACACGTCGAGCACGTTGCCGTCGCGGTCGCACCACGCGGCCGCGTGGATGCCGCCCGTCTCATGCATCAACGTCTGCCGCGCCGGCAGCGTGCGCGCGGCGCGCGCGACGGCGTGCGCACCGATGTCGAGGGCGCTGCCGGCGGCCGCGATGCGCGGCGGATGCAGATCGAGCTGCGCGATGCTTTCGATGCCGCACACGCCGCAGCCGGTGCGGCCGGCGAGGGCGCGGCGGTGTGCCTTCAGCGCCATGAATGCCTGCTGCGACACGGTCAGCTGCACTTCGGCGCTGCCGGTCCGGTACACGGTGTCGATGTCGAATACGTCCGACGCGCGCTCGACGATGCCTTCGCTGAGCGCGAAGCCGACGCCGAACGCGTCGAGATCGATCGGCGTCGCCATCATCACGGTATGCGAGATGCCGTTGAACACGAGTGCAACGGGGCATTCGTCGACGACGCGATCGACGACGCGCTGCGACGCGCCGGCACGGTGACGCGTCACGTGACAGCCGATGCTGCCGGCCGGCGCTTCGTCGCGAACGCAGGATTCCATACGGGTTTCTCCAGTCGAATCGGCCGGCCTGCCGGCGGCGTCCCGCGCGCTGCGCCGGACGACGGCGACGGGCCTGCCGCGGCGCCGCGCCGCGTCGCGCAGCCGTGCCGGGCGGGCTTGGGAAACGATCTTAAGGGCGTTCGGCGCGGCCGCGTGTGCACAGCGCCGCGGCACGGAAAGCAGTACAGCTGGCGCCCGTCTGCACGCGCAACCGGTTTTCCGTGTACACATCTTCGGCGACGCGGCGAGCACAGTTTCGATGCGCGCGAGAGCGATTGCGAGTATCGTTCGAAACGCGCTATCGTCATTCACGCTTCGATGCCGTGCGACGTGGTCCAGCTGCGCTCGTACATGCAATCGAGCCGTCGCGCGATTTCCTGTTTCGGGCGCACGTCCTCACAACCACGAGCACATTACGATCATGGAAATCTTCGATGCGTTCCATCTCGCACGCTTGCAATTCGCGTTCACGGTGTCGTTCCACATCGTGTTCCCCGCGATCAGCATCGGCATGGCGAGCTTCCTCGCCGTGCTGGAATGGCGTTATCTCGTCACCGGCGACGCGGCCTACAAATCCATGTTCCAGTTCTGGTCGAAGATTTTCGCGATCGGCTTCGGGATGGGCGTCGTCTCCGGCGTCGTGATGGCCTACGAGTTCGGCACGAACTGGTCGGGCTTCTCGCGCATCGCGGGCAACATCACGGGGCCGCTGCTTACCTACGAGGTGCTGACGGCGTTCTTCCTCGAAGCGGGCTTTCTCGGCGTGATGCTGTTCGGCTGGCAGCGCGTGAGCCCGCGCGCGCATTTCTTCGCGACGCTGATGGTCGCGGTCGGCACGCTGATCTCGACGTTCTGGATTCTCGCGTCGAACAGCTTCATGCAGACGCCGCAGGGCTACCGGATCGAGAACGGCCTCGTCGTGCCGGTCGACTGGTTCAAGGTCGTGTTCAACCCGTCGTTCCCGTATCGCCTCGTGCACATGACGATTGCCGCGTTCATCGTCGCAGGTTTCATCGTCGCCGCATGCGGTGCATGGCATCTGCTGAAGGGGCGCCGCGACGAACCGGTCAAGCGCAGCTTCTCGATGGCGCTCTGGATGCTGCTGCTGCTCGCGCCGATCCAGATCGTCGTCGGCGACGCGCACGGCCTCAACACGCGCGAGTATCAGCCGGCGAAGATCGCGGCGATCGAAGGGCTGTGGGAGACCGAGAAGGGCGGTACCGCGCTGAACCTCGTCGGCCTGCCCGACATGCAGGCCGAGACGACGCGCTATGCGATCCAGGTGCCGCACCTCGGCAGCCTGATCCTCACGCACAGTTGGGATGGCGAAATTCGCGGACTGAAGGAATTCGCGCCGCAGGATCGCCCGTACTCGCCTGTCGTGTTCTGGACCTTCCGGATCATGGCGGGCCTCGGGATGCTGATGCTGCTGACCGCGCTGCTCGGGCTGCTGCTGCGCAAGGGCGGGCGCCTCTACGAAACGCGCTGGTTCCAGTGGTTCGTGCTCGGCATGGGGCCGTCGGGCATCGTCGCGCTGCTCGCGGGCTGGATCACGACCGAAGTCGGCCGGCAGCCGTGGACCGTCTACGGCGTGCTGCGCACGGTCGATTCGGTGTCGCCGCTTACCGCGCAGCAGGTCGGCGTATCGCTGCTGGTGTTCGTCGTCGTGTATTTCCTCGTATTCGGAACGGGCATCTATTACATGATGAAACTGATGAAGCACGGGCCGGCCGCGCAGGCCGGGTATATCGAGCTCCACCGGCATCCGGGCTTGCGCAATCGCGCCTTGTCGACGTCGCTGGATACGGCCGAAGCGGAGTAAGCCATGCAAATCGATCTTCCTGTCGTGTGGGCCGCGATCATCGGCCTCGGCGTGTTCCTGTACGTGATGCTCGACGGCTTCGATCTCGGCATCGGTCTGCTGTTTCCGTTCTTCGACGCGAAAGCCGAGCGGCAGGTGATGCTCGATACGGTCGCGCCCGTGTGGGACGGCAACGAGACGTTCCTCGTGCTCGGCGGCGCAGGGTTGTACGGCGCGTTTCCCGTCGTGTATTCGACGCTGCTGCCGGCCAACTACCTGCCGCTGATCCTGATGGTGGTCGGGCTGATCTTCCGCGGGGCGGCATTCGAGCTGCGCGCGAAGGCGAACCGCACGCAGCACATGTGGGATCTCGCGTTCATGGGCGGCTCCGCGCTTGCCGCGTTCTGCCAGGGCATCGTGCTCGGTTCGCTGCTGCAGGGCATCCGCATCGAGAACAACCATTTCGCGGGCGGGCCGTTCGACTGGCTCTCGCCGTTCAGCCTGTTCTGCGGGATCGGCGTGCTCGTCACGTATGCCACGCTCGGTTGCGGCTGGCTGATCCTCAAGGTCGACGGCGAGCTGCAGCGCAAGATGCGCGAGCTGATGAAGCCGCTGACGGCTGTGCTGCTCGGCGTGATGGCCGTCGTCAGCCTGTGGACGGTGATCGGCCTGCCGGCCGTCGCGCATCGCTGGTTCGGCAGCGGCAATCTCGGCTGGTTCCTGCCGGTGCCGGTGCTCGTCGTCGCGTGCGTCTGGGGCATCTTCCACACGGTGAAGCACCGGCACGAGGCCACGCCGTTCCTCCTGACGCTCGCCATCGTGTTCCTCGGCTATACGGGGCTCGTGATCAGCATCTGGCCGAACATCGTGCCGCCGTCGCTGTCGATCTGGGATGCGTCGTCGAGCCGTTCGAGCCAGCTGTTCGCGCTCGTCGGCACGGTGATCGTGCTGCCGGTGATCCTCGTCTACAACGCGATGCAGTATCGCGTGTTCCGCGGCAAGGTGCGCGAGGGCGACATCGGCTATCACTGACCGGCGCAAGCCGGCACGGAACGGAAGAGCGGCCCGCCCAGCGCGGGCCGTCGCGCATCGCAGGATGTCCGCGCGCACGCGCGGTCAGTGGGAATACTTACCATGATCGTCAGACCAAGACAAAACTGGCTCAGGATGCTGTTCGTATGGAACGGCTCCGTGCTCCAATCGATCATTCCGCAACTCGGTTTCATGGCGATCGTCAGCACGCTGGCGGTCTTCACGAACGGGCGCATCTTCGGCGAGAAGATTCCGCTGAACACCGCGCCGTTCACGCTGTTCGGGCTCGCGCTCGCGATCTTCCTCGCGTTTCGCAACAACGCGAGCTTCGAGCGCTTCAAGGAGGCGCGGCTGCTGTGGGGCAATCTGCTGATCGCCGCACGCGCGCTGACGTCGCAGATGCGGCGCTACCTGCCCGACAGCGTCGACGACGCGCAGCGCAACCGGCTCGCCGACTGGCTGATCGCGTTTGCCTATGCGCTGAAGCACGAGCTGCGGCACACCGATCCGCTGCCGGACCTCGAGCGCATCCTCGGCGCCGAGCGTGCGGGCCTGCTCGCGCGCAAGGCGTACCGGCCCGTCGCGATCCTCGACCTGTTGCGCGGCGAGCTCGTGCACGCGCTCGGCCGCACGCCGGGCAGCGAGACGATCTGCTGGATGTTCGACGCGCAGCTCGATGCGCTCGGCAAGACGGTCGGCGGCTGCGAACGAATCCTCTCGACGCCGATTCCGTTCTCGTACAGCGTGCTGCTGCATCGCACGGTGTATGCGTATTGCGTGCTGCTGCCGTTCGGCCTCGTCGATTCGACCGAATTCTTCACGCCGCTGATCTGCGTGTTCATCTCGTACACGCTGATCGCGCTCGAGGCGATCGCGAACGAGGTCGCCGAGCCGTTCGGGCTCGCGCCGAACGCGCTCGCGCTCGACGCGATGACGCGCACGATCGAGCGCTCGGTGCTCGAGCTGGGCGAACGCGACTTGCCGGCAGAGTATGTGCCGGCGTCGACGTATCAGATCACGTAACGGCGTGCTCCCGCGCGCGCGTCGTGCGTCGCGCCGGGTGCGATTCAGAGATTCAACGCAGCGTCGACTCCATCGCGAGCCGCGCGATCTCGGCGGACGGCCACATCAGATAAAGCAGCGCCGCCATCGACAGCAGCGCGCATGCGCGCGCGACGAGTGTGCGGTCGAGCCGGTGCAGGGTGCGGAGGGACTGCATCAATTTCTTCATGTTGCTTGCGCGGGCGCGCGGTTCCGGCGGTTGCTGCAAAGGGGCCGGACCGGCGCGCGGCGGTGTGACGATCAGGGAAAACGACGCGCATCGTACCAGTTCCCCGCGGCGAAGACCGTCAACGATTGTCGGTCCGCATGCCGTTAATCGGGGACCGTTGCGCGGGCAACGGGCTGCACGACGTTTCGTCTGAGCATTGTGCGAGGCCGACGAACGCGATCGCCCGAGACGGACGCGCGCACGGCCCGGCGCGCGCGGCCGCCTGTCAAGGCGCCGCGGCAGGGCCAGCTTTTTTCTCGCCAACGACGACAAAAAACCTCATTTCGCGCCGCGCGGCGCGTCAGCAGAATGTCTTCATTCGAACTCGCGCGACCGCCGGTGCCGCGCGGGCCGCACTTCAGAAGGAGACAGACGTGACAGTCGAAACAACCGCAATCGATACGCTGGTGGTGGGCGCCGGCCAGGCCGGCGTGGCCATGAGCGAGCACCTCGGCAAGCTCGGCGTGCCGCATCTCGTGCTCGAGCGCGACCGCATCGCCGAGCGCTGGCGCACCGCGCGCTGGGATTCGCTGGTCGCGAACGGACCCGCGTGGCACGACCGCTTTCCGGGGCTCGAATTCGAGGGCCTCGATCCCGACGCGTTCGCATCGAAGGATCAGGTCGCGGACTACTTCGAAGCCTATGCGCGCAAGATCGGCGCACCGATCCGGACCGGCGTCGAAGTGACGAGCGTCGTGCGCCAGGCGGGCAAGCCGGGCTTCGTCGTCGAGACCTCGGCCGGCCGTATCGACGCGATGCGCGTGGTGGTCGCGACCGGCCCGTTCCAGCGTCCGGTGATTCCGCCGATCGCGCCGCGCGACGCGCGCCTCACGCAGATCCACTCCGCCGACTACCGCAATCCCGCGCAACTGCCGGACGGCGGCGTGCTCGTGGTCGGCGCCGGCTCGTCCGGCGTGCAGATCGCCGATGAACTGCAGCGCGCGGGCCGCCGCGTCTATCTGTCGGTCGGCCCGCACGATCGCCCGCCGCGCGCGTATCGCGGCCGCGACTTCTGCTGGTGGCTCGGCGTGCTCGGCGAATGGGACAAGGAAGTCGCGACGCCCGGCCGCGAACACGTGACGATCGCGGTCAGCGGCGCGCGCGGCGGCCACACGGTCGATTTCCGCGCGCTCGCGAACCAGGGCGTGACGCTGGTCGGGATGACGCGCGCGTTCGACGGCGGCGTCGTCACGTTCGAAGCGGATCTCGCGGCGAATCTCGCGCGCGGCGACGCCAACTATCTCGCGCTGCTCGACGCGGCCGACGCGTACGCGGCACGCAACGGCCTCGATCTGCCCGACGAGCCCGAAGCGCGCCGCATTCTGCCCGATCCGGACTGCGTGACGCATCCGCTTGCGACGCTCGATCTCGCGGCGGCCGGCGTCACGTCGATCGTCTGGGCGACCGGCTATGCGGTCGACTACGGCTGGCTGAAGGTCGACGCGTTCGCGGAGAACGGCAAGCCGCAGCATCAGCGCGGCGTGTCGAAGGAGCCCGGCATTTATTTCGTCGGATTGCCGTGGCTGTCGCGACGCGGATCGAGCTTCATCTGGGGCGTGTGGCACGACGCCAGGCACATCGCCGATCACATCGCGACGCAGCGCAAGTATCTCGACTACCACACGGGCGCGCAGCATCGTGCGGCGCAGGACGCCGGCACCGCGCCGGCCGCGCGCCCGCTCGCGGACGCGCTGAGCTGAACGCGACTCAGCGTCGCCGCCCGATTTCACGCGCCCGCCGCACGAATGCGCATCGCGCACGGCGGGCGTTTCATCCGACACGAGACCCGAACGAAGGACACCGATGAGCGAACCGACCCATACCCGCATCCGCATGTTCAACACGCGCGACACCTATCCGAACCAGTCGCTCGACAACGATCTGTGCCAGGCCGTGCGTGCCGGCAATACCGTCTACGTACGCGGCCAGGTCGGCACCGATTTCGACGGCAATCTGATCGGTCTCGGCGATCCGCGCGCGCAGGCCGAGCAGGCGATGAAGAACGTCAAGCAGCTGCTCGAGGAAGCGGGCAGCGACCTCACGCATATCGTGAAGACGACGACGTACCTGATCGACCCGCGCTACCGCGAGCCGGTGTATCGCGAAGTCGGCAAGTGGCTGAAGGGCGTCTATCCGATCTCGACGGGCCTCGTCGTATCGGCGCTCGGCCAGCCGCAATGGCTGATGGAAATCGACGTAATCGCCGTGATTCCCGACAACTGGCAGCCGAACCGCACGCAGGAGGCGGCATGACGTTCTCGATCGTCGGGCGCTGCCCGGAGACGGGGCAGCTCGGGATCGCGATCAGCTCGTCGAGCATCGCGGTCGGCGCGCGCTGTCCGTGGGTGCGTGCGGGCGTCGGCGCGGTCGCGACGCAGAACGTCACGCTGCCGGCGCTCGGCCCGCAGATCCTCGACCGGATCGAGCGCGAGCAGTGCGCGCCGCGCACGGCGCTCGACCGCGCGTTGAGCGCGAACGGCTGGAGCCAGTATCGGCAGGTCACGGTGATCGACGGGCAGGGGCGCACCGCGTGCTTCACGGGCAGCGAGGCGCTCGGCACGCATCACGCGGCGACCGGCGAGCAATGCGTCGCGGCCGGCAATCTGCTCGCGTCGACCGGCGTGATCGATGCGATGGTCGAGGCCTTCGAGCGCGCACACGGGCTGCTCGCCGATCGGCTGCTTGCCGCGATGCACGCGGCGGTCGCGGCCGGCGGCGAGGCGGGGCCCGTGCATTCGGCCGCGCTGCAGGTCGCGGGCGATCTGACCTGGCCGATCGTCGATCTGCGTGTCGACTGGGCCGACACGGCGCCGATCGCGCAGCTCGATGCGCTGTGGCGCGCGTACCGTCCGCAGATGCACGACTACCAGACACGCGCGCTGGACCCGACCGCCGCGCCGAGCTACGGAGTGCCCGGCGATGAGTGACGGAGCGAGCCGCGCGCTGCTCGAACGGCTGATCGGCTTCGCGACGGTCAGCCGCGATTCGAATCTGGCGATGATCGATTTCATCCGCGACTATCTGCGCGGCTTCGGGATCGAGAGCGAACTGTTCTACAACGCGGAACGCACGAAGGCGAGCCTCTACGCGACGATCGGCCCGCGCGGCGGCGGGGGGATCGCACTGTCCGGCCATACCGACGTCGTGCCGGTCGACGGACAGACCTGGACCGTCGATCCGTTCCGGCTCACGGAACGCGACGGTCGCCTGTACGGACGCGGGACCGCAGACATGAAGGGCTTCATCGCGTCGGTGCTGGCCGCGGTGCCTGCATTCGTCGCGCAGCCGCTGCGCGAGCCCGTGCATCTCGCGTTTTCGTACGACGAGGAGATCGGCTGCGTCGGCGTGCGGCCGATGCTCGAGGCGCTCGCGCAGCGCGCGGATCGTCCGCGCCTCTGCGTGATCGGCGAGCCGACCGAGCTGAAGCCGGTGCTCGGCCACAAGGGCAAGCTTGCGATGCGCTGTCACGTGAAGGGCGCCGCCTGTCATTCGGCGTACGCGCCGTCGGGCGTGAACGCGATCCACTATGCGGCGAAGCTGATCGGCCGGCTCGGCGAGATCGGCGACGCGCTTGCGCGTCCCGAGCACCGCGACGGCCGCTTCGATCCGCCGTTCTCGACCGTGCAGGCCGGGCTGATCGACGGCGGCCGCGCCTTGAACATCGTGCCGGCCGAATGCACGTTCGACTTCGAAGTGCGTGCGCTGCCGGGCTTCGACGCAGAGAACGTGCCGCGCGCGCTGCAGGATTATGCGGAAACGGAACTGCTGCCCGCCATGCGCGCGGTGCAGCCCGATACCGACATCCGGCTGCAGCCGCTCGGCGCCTATCCGGGCCTCGCGACCGCGCGTGACACCGATGCGGCGCGGCTGCTCGCGATGCTGACCGGCTCGGACGCGTTCGGCACCGTCGCGTTCGGCACCGAGGGTGGGCTGTTCGGCGCGGCCGGCATTCCGGCCGTCGTCTGCGGGCCGGGCAGCATGGATCAGGGGCACAAGCCCGACGAATTCGTGACGCTCGCGCAGCTGCACGGCTGCGATGCGATGCTCGCGCGGCTGGCCGCGCATCTCGCGCAACGCGCTTGATGCACCGACGTTCGACGCGCCGACATGCCGGCGCTCGAACGCGGCGCCGTGCGCTAGCGAGGCGGCGCCGCGTGGATCTGTGCGAGCCGTTCGCGGCTGAACTCGACGAACGCCTGCGCCTGCTTGGTCAGCTGCCCGCGCTTGAGCCGCGCGCTGACGAGCCCCGACGGGCTGACCGTTTCGCTGATGCCGATCGTCACGACGCGGCGGCCGTCGTACGTGTATTCCGAATGCGGGCGCGTGACGAGCAGCGAGAACCCGAAGCCCTGGCCGACCATCCCGCGCACCATCTCGATCGACGGCGACGCGAACACGATGTTCGGCGTGAGCCCCAGTTCGTGAAACAGGCTGACGAAGTAGGTGCGGCTCGGCTGCACGTCGAGCAGGATCATCGGCTCGACGCTCAGGTCGTGCAGCGACACCTGCGCCTGGCTCGCGAAGCGGTGGTGTTCCGGCAGCAGCACGTACGGCTGCTGCGGCGGCATCAGCGGCTCGGTCTCGATCGTCGCGTCGAGATCGTGATCGTAGAGAAACGCGAGATCGAAGCTGCCGGCCGTGAGCCCCTGCACGAGTTCCTGCTGATCGCCGTCGCGCAGCCGGATGTCGACGCCCGGATAGCGCTCGCGAAAACCGGCGATCAACTGCGGCAGATACAGCGGCGCGACCGTCTCGAAACAGCCGATGTCGATCTGGCCGGACACGACGTCGTTGTCCGCGAGCGCGTTCTGTTCGAATTCGCGCGCGATGCGCAGCAGTTCCTGCGCCTTCCGGTAGAAGCGCGTGCCGCTCGGCGTCAGCGACACGCCCTGCGCGTGATGGCGGATGAACAGCATCACGCCGAAGCTTTCCTCCAGACCCTTGATCGCGCTGGAAATCGACGGCTGCGCGATGAACAGCTGGCGCGACGCCTCGGCGACGCTGCCGGCCTCGACCGTCGTCACGAAGTATTTCAACTGCCGCAAAGTGTAGTGAGCCACGAAGCACCTCTATCGCTCGGCCTGGCGCCGCGCGGGGGCGGCGGTTCCAGGATGTCGGGGTAGCACCATACCCGAACAAATCGGCGGCCGCGATCGTCGCTGCAGAGCTTTTTCATATGGCTCGGAAATATTTTTAGTATTTTCCGGTCGCCCCGCGCGTGGCGCACCATCGTCTCCGACATCGACCGCGCCGGCACCCGCCGCGCTGCACAGGAGACATCATCATGACGACCGCGGACCGCAACGCGTCCCCAATGATAGAGAAGCATACGATCGGCTACGTGCCGCCCGCAGACCGGCACGGCAAGGTGCGCGATCTGTTTACGCTCTGGTTCGGCGGCAATATCGCGCCGCTGCCGATCGTGACGGGCGCGCTCGGCGTGCAGATTTTTCATCTGAACCTGATGTGGGCGATCGTCGCGATCGTCGTCGGCCAGGCGGTCGGCGGCGTGCTGATGGCGCTGCATTCGGCGCAGGGGCCGCAGATGGGCATCCCGCAGATGATCCAGAGCCGCGCGCAGTTCGGCTCGTGGGGCGCGCTGCTCGTGACGGTGATCGCGGCCGTCATGTACGTCGGCTTCTTCGCGTCGAACATCGTGCTCGCCGGCAAGTCGGTGCACGGAATTGCGCCGGCCGTGCCGGTGCCGGTCGGCATCGTGATCGGCGCGGTCGGCTCCGGGCTGATCGGCATCGTCGGCTACCGGTTCATCCATATCCTGAACCGGATCGGCACGTGGGTGCTCGGAATCGGCATCGCCGTCGGCTTCTGGACGATCCTGTCGCACGTGAGCACCGACGATTTCTTCACGCGCGGCGGCTTCAACTTCGCGGGCTGGCTCGCGACGGTATCGTTGTCCGCGCTCTGGCAGATCGCGTTCGCGCCGTACGTGTCGGACTATTCGCGCTATCTGCCGGAGAACGTCGGCGTCGCGTCGACGTTCTGGGCGACCTATCTCGGCTGCGCGATCGGGTCGACGCTCGCGTTCATCTTCGGCGCGGTCGCGGTGCTCGCGGTGCCGGCCGGCGCCGACACGATGGACGCGGTCAAGCAGGCGACGGGCGCGCTCGGCCCGCTGATGCTCGTGCTGTTCCTGCTCAGCGTGATCAGCCACAACGCGCTGAACCTGTACGGCGCGGTGCTCGCGGTCATCACGTCGGTGCAGACGTTCGCGTACCGGTGGATTCCGACCGCGAAGGCGCGCGCGGTGCTGTCGGTCGTGATTTTCGTGGCGTGCTGCTACGCGGCGATCGGCGCGTCGACGAACTTCATCGGCCACCTCGTCGATCTCGTGCTCGCGCTGCTCGTCGTACTGGTGCCGTGGACCGCGATCAACCTGATCGACTTCTACGTGATCCACAAGGGGAAGTACGACATCAAGTCGATCTTCCTCGTCGACGGCGGCATCTACGGACGCTTCAATCCGCAGGCGCTGCTCGCCTATGCGGTCGGGATCGTCGTGCAGATTCCGTTCATGAATACGCCGATGTATGCAGGCCCGATTCCCGCGCATCTCGGCGGCGCGGATCTGTCGTGGCTGGTCGGCCTCGTGCTGACCTCGCCGCTGTACTACTGGCTCGCGACGCGCGACAGCGCGTATCGCCGCAAGCAGACGGCCGCGTCGCTGCCGTCGAGCGCCGCGCGCTGAGCCGGGCGCGCGACGCGGGCGACAAGCGCTGCGCGGCCG
>NZ_KV786561.1:0-3559 GCF_001806955.1 Burkholderia sp. HMSC10F09 | reverse complement strand
CCGCCGCCGTAGCTGCGGCCGTGACCGCCGTGGCCACCGCCGCCCGGCTTGCCGCCGAAACGTCGACCGCCGTTACCGCCGCCCGGGCGGCCGCGGCCGTTGCCGCGATCGTTGCGCGGCGGCGTCTTGCGTGGCTCGAAGCCTTCGATCACGTTGACCGGCAGCGGCGAACGCACGAAGCGCTCGATGCGCTTGAGCGCACCTTGCTCCGCGTGATGCACGAGGCTCACCGCGATACCCGAACGGCCCGCGCGGCCCGTGCGGCCGATCCGGTGCACGTAGTCTTCCGCGAACTTCGGCAGATCGTAGTTGAACACGTGCGTGATGCCCGGAATGTCGATGCCGCGGGCCGCGACGTCGGTCGCGACCAGCACGCGCACGCGGCGCTCGCGCAGCGCACGGATCGTGCGGTTACGTGCGCCCTGCGGCAGGTCGCCGTGCAGCGCGGCCGACTGGAAGCCGGCGTCGGCGAGGCGGCCGGCCAGCTGATCGGCGTCGATCTTGGTCGCCGTGAAGATGATCGCCTGGTCGAGCGCGGCGTCGCGCAGCAGGTGATCGAGCAGGCGATCCTTGTGGTCGCGATCGTCGACGTAGTGGACCGTCTGCGCGATGTTCGCGCGCGATTCGAGGCGCTGCTGGATCTCGATGCGCTCCGGATCCTTCAGCAGGCGGCTCGTCAGCGAACCGATCTTGCCGTCGAGCGTGGCCGAGAACAGCATCGTCTGGCGCGACTCGGGCGTTGCCTCGACGATCGTTTCGATGTCTTCGATGAAGCCCATGTCGAGCATGCGGTCGGCTTCGTCGAGCACGAGCATCTTCAGCTCGGACAGGTCGATGCGGCCGCGCTCGAGGTGGTCGAGCAGGCGGCCCGGCGTCGCGACCAGGATTTCCGGGTTCTTCGCGAGCAGCATCAGCTGCTGGCCGTAGGCAACGCCGCCGAGGATGCTGACCGTGCGCAGGCGCTTCAGGTGCTTGCCGTACGTCGATGCGGCGGTCGTCACCTGCATCGCGAGTTCGCGGGTCGGCGTCAGCACGAGCAGGCCCGGGCGCGCGACGGGTTGCGGACGGCGCGCGCGGCGCTCGCCCTGGTTCGCTTCGCGCGGCGCGCGCGGTTGCTGCGCCTGCGCTTTCTGGAGCTGCGCGAAACGCTCGATCGCAGGCAGCATGAAGGCGGCCGTCTTGCCCGAACCGGTCGGGCTCGACACCAGCAGGTCGCGGCCGGCGATGCCGGCCGGAATCGCGCGCTGCTGAACCGGCGTCGGCTTCACGTAGCCGGCGGCCTGCAGCGCGGAGACGATCTCCGGCGACAGCCCGAGCGACGCGAAGCTCGGTTCGTCGGCGGCCGGTGCGGCGGCGTCGAGACCGAGCGCCTGGTCGGCGATCGCGTTGAGCGGGCTGGAGTTGATGCTCGAAGTCATAACAATCCTTGAAACACAGTGGGTGAAACGTCGGCGCCAATCGCGCATACCCAAGTCGTCGGATTCAGCGAGCAAATCGGGAAACGGGTGCAATCCGCCGAATGGACGGCGGACGAGGCATTAGAAGCTGTTTTGGGTGCGGCGCGCTGCAGGAGCGGGACCGCCAGCCTGATAAGTGACGACCGCAAGGGCCGAAGCAGGAGGGGACAGGTTCTAAACCGGATTGGAGCTTAACGCTACGTGGCGTCCGGCCGGAGCGGCCTACAGGCCGAGCGCGGAAGTGACGCAGCCAGCATTGTAACGAATTTTGCTGCGCTGCGCCACCGGTTTGAAGGCCGAGGTCCGGCGATCAGGAAGCGGTGCCGTTCTTCAGCGATTCGACGAGTTCGATGTACTGCTGCTTCGCGGTGTCCTGCGGCGTGCCTTTCAACGCTTCCCACGCGTCGTACTTGTATTTGCCGACGATGTCCGTGAAGCCCGGCTTGTCGCCGTGGACGTCGCCGTCGGTCGCCTGCTTGAACAGCGCGTACAGGCGCAGCAGCGTCAGATTGCCGGGCCGCTCGGTCAGTTGCTTCACGTCGATCTGGGCCTGATCGAATCGGGCGGTGAGGTCGCTCATCGGGTGTCTCCGTAAGGGTTTCGAGTCGGCCGATCTTAACAAGCGGGCCGTCGCGCAGGGTCGAGCGATCCTTCCAAACCGCCGCCGGCGCCGCCGGCGCGCGAAGATCGGCCGCGATCGCCCGTCAGGGCGGGGCGCCGCATTACAATGTCGGCCATGACGCAAACAGTGCTCCTCGCCATCGATACGTCGACCGAATACTGCTCGGTCGCGCTGCTGCGCTCGGCCCCGGCCGATGCGGCCGTTTCTTCCCCGCAAACCTGGTTCCGTCACGAGATGACGGGCGCCGTGTCGAGCACGCGCGTGCTGCCGGCGCTCCAGGAACTCTTCGCCGAATCCGGCCTTACGCTCGCCGACTGCGACGCGATCGCGTTCGGCGCCGGCCCCGGCTCGTTTACGGGCCTGCGCACCGCCACCGGCATTGCACAGGGCCTCGCGTTCGGTCGCGGGCTGCCCGTCGTGCCGATCGGCACGCTGCTCGCGTGCGCGGAGCACGCGCGGCTGCGCGCGCCCGGCACGACGCGCGTGCTGGCGGCGCTCGACGCGCGGATGGACGAAGCGTACTGGGCCGACTTCGCCTGGGACGACGAGGCGCACGACTGGCGCACACTGCATCCGGCGTCGCTCGACGCGCCGGCGGCGGTCGGCGTGCCCGATGCGCCGTTTACGCTCGCCGGCAACGCGGCCGCCGCATTCGGCGCGCAGCTGCCCGCGGCCGCGCGCGCGACGACGATCGACGGCGAAGCGCTGCCGCATGCGCTCGCGGTCGCGCATGCGGCGCTGCGTGCGTTCCGCGCAGGGCGTGTCGTGCCGGCCGATCAGGCTGCGCCGGAATACGTGCGCGACAAGGTCGCGCAGACGACGGCCGAGCGGATCGCGGCACGCGCAGCGCGCACGGACGGGGCGCAGGGATGACGGGCGTCCTGCTGAGCGACCGTTATCTGTCGCCGATGACGGATGCCGATCTCGACGAAGTCGTCGCGATCGAGCAGGCCGCGTACGAATTCCCGTGGAGCCGCGGCAACTTCGAGGATTCGCTGCGCAACGGCTATTTCGGCGTGTGCCTGCGTCACGTGACGGGCACGCTCGTCGGCTATTGCGTGCTGATGCCCGTCATCGACGAGATGCATCTGCTGAACCTCTGCGTCGCGCCCGCCGCGCAGCGCTCGGGCGCCGGTCTCGCGCTGCTGCGCGAAGCCGTGCGCATTGCACGCGCCGAACGGCTCGACGGCGTGCTGCTCGAAGTGCGGCCGTCGAATCCGCGCGCGATCCAGCTGTACGAGCGTTTCGGCTTCGTGACGATCGGCCGGCGCAAGAACTACTATCCGGCGCGGCATCGCAGCCGGGAGGACGCGATCGTGATGCGTCTGACGCTGAACAACGACGGAGGCGCGCATGGCGTGGGCTGAAGCGGCGCTCGAGGAGATGGGCCTCGCGCAGATCTGGGTACGGCGCGGCCAGCGCGCGAGCGGCTCGGCGGCCGGCGACGGTGCCGTCGCGGCGCAGTCGGAAGCCGCCGGCG
>NZ_KV786560.1:0-734 GCF_001806955.1 Burkholderia sp. HMSC10F09 | reverse complement strand
GGCAAGACCGCAGTCGTCACGGGCGCCGCGAGCGGCATCGGCAAGGAAATCGCGCTGGAGCTGGCGAAGGCGGGTGCGGCCGTCGCGATCGCCGATCTGAACCTGGACGGCGCGACGGCCGTCGCCGACGAGATCAACAAGGCCGGCGGCAAGGCGATCGGCGTCGCGATGGACGTGACCAACGAGGAAGCGGTCAACACCGGCATCGACAAGGTCGCGGAGACGTTCGGCTCGGTCGACATTCTCGTGTCGAATGCCGGCATCCAGATCGTGAACCCGATCGAAAACTATTCGTTCGCCGACTGGAAGAAGATGCAGGCGATCCACGTAGACGGCGCGTTCCTGACGACCAAGGCCGCGCTCAAGCACATGTACAAGGACGATCGCGGCGGCGTCGTGATCTACATGGGCTCGGTGCACTCGCACGAGGCGTCGCCGCTGAAGTCGGCGTACGTGACGGCCAAGCACGGGCTGCTCGGTCTCGCACGCGTGCTCGCGAAGGAAGGTGCGAAGCACAACGTGCGCTCGCATGTCGTGTGTCCGGGCTTCGTGCGTACGCCGCTCGTCGACAAGCAGATTCCCGAGCAGGCCAAGGAGCTCGGCATCAGCGAAGAGGAAGTCGTGAAGAAGGTGATGCTCGGCAATACGGTCGACGGCGTGTTCACGACCGTGCAGGACGTCGCGCAGACGGTGCTGTTCCTGTCGGCGTTCCCGAGCGCGGCGCTGACCGGTCA
>NZ_KV786559.1:0-2041 GCF_001806955.1 Burkholderia sp. HMSC10F09 | reverse complement strand
TCGGCCTCGGCGCGCTATGCGCGGCGGCGGCCGCGCAGCGTGCGCCGCATGCGCAGCCGGAACCGGCGCGCGAGACGCAGTCCGCGATCGCCGACTACAACGCGGGCGACTATCGCGCGGCGCTCGTCCAGTTCCATGACGCGGCCGAGCGCGGCGATCGCCTCGCACAGTTCAACTACGCGATGATGCTGCTGACGGGCGAGGGCGTGACGGCGAACGTCGACGAAGGGCTGCGCTGGCTGAAGCGTGCGGCGAACGCGAACATGTCGCATGCGCAGTACGTGTACGGGCGGATGTTCGACGACGGCGAATTCGTCGCGCGCAATCCGGCCGAAGCGCATCGCTGGTTCCTGCGCGCGGCGAAGCAGGGGCACGTGCAGGCCGCGCTGTCGCTCGCGAACCAGTTTCTCGACGGACGCGGCACGCCGCGCGACAACCGGCAGGCGTTCCTCTGGTACAAGCAGGCGGCCGATGCGGGCGAGCCGACCGCGCAGTACGTGACCGCGTCGTTCTACGAGCGCGGCGGCGACGGCGTCACGCGCGATCTGAACATCGCGCGTGCCTATTACGCGGCGGCGGCTGCGCAAGGCGACGAGACGGCGGAATTGAAATACCAGGAACTGAGCGCGCGGCTGAAGGCGCAGGGGCCGGGCGCGGGCAGCGGCGCGCAGGGCGATTCACACGCGGCGCCGCAGTAAGGAGCGCGCGCCGCGCGCACGGGCGGCCGGCGCCGCCCGCGCTCAGCTTTTCATCAGCCGGCGCTGGCGGCCGACGCTCATGATCATCCCGATCGCGATGCCGAGCGTCGTGAGCGCGGTGCCGCCGTAGCTCATGAACGGCAGCGGCACGCCGACCACCGGCAGCACGCCGCTGACCATCCCGATGTTCACGAACGCATAGACGAAGAACGCGAGCGTCAGCGAGCCCGCGAGCAGCCGTCCGAACAGCGTCGCGCCCTGCGCGGCGATATACAGCCCGCGCGCGATCAGCGCCATGTAGAGCGTGAGCAGCACGAGGCCGCCAACGAGTCCCCATTCCTCCGAGAACACCGCGAAGATGAAGTCGGTGTGCTTTTCCGGAATGAATTCGAGGTGCGCCTGCGTGCCTTTCAGATAGCCCTTGCCGAGCACGCCGCCGGAGCCGATCGCGATCACCGCCTGGATCGTATGGAAGCCCTTGCCGAGCGGATCGGACGTCGGATCGAGCAGCGTGCAGACGCGGTGCTTCTGGTAGTCGTGCATCAGCGGCCACTGCACTTCGGGCTGGCAGATGCGCTCCTCGAACACGGCGATCGAGCCGACCGCGATCACGCCGGCGACGAGCACCGGCACGATCAGCTTGAACGACAGGCCGGCCAGATAGATCACGAAGAAGCCGGCCGCGAACACGAGCAGGCCGGTGCCGAGGTCGGGCTGCTTCGCGATCAGGCCGACCGGCACGAGCAGGATCCCGAACGCGGCGACGAAGTCGTACCAGCGCAGCGCGCCTTCGCGGCGCTGGTAGTACCACGCGAGCATCAGCGGCGTCGCGATCTTCAGAATCTCGGACGGCTGGATCACGACGCCGACGTTCAGCCAGCGTTTCGCGCCCTTCTTGGTCATGCCGAACAGCGCGACCGCGACGAGCAGCGCGACGCCGAACGTATAGAGCGGGACCGCGAAACGCATCAGCGTCGTCGGCGGAATGTTCGCGATCACCCACATCAGCACGAACGTCAGCAGGATGTTGCGCAGTTGGTCCTCGACGCGGCCCGGCATGTCGATGCTCGCGCTGTACAGCGTGACGATCCCGACGCACAGCAGCAGGAACACGATGAGGGCGAGCGGGCGGTCGAAGCCCGCGAACATCTGCTTGATCTTGTCGAGCCAGGCGCGCTTGTCGAATTGCATGCCTTTCTCCGTTAATGAGCGGTGCCGGCGTTTGCCGCGTCTGCGGCCGCCGTGGCACGAGAGTGGTCGTCGCGCGGGCCGGCCGCGAACGGCTGCCCGTCCTGCGGCGGCTTGCGCGGATCGTCGCCGGCCGGCCGGTGCGGCCGGTGCAT